>NZ_JBTRWP010000040.1:0-24401 GCF_054609335.1 Acidiferrobacter sp.
CCCCATCGCCTATGGTCAGGTGGTGCCGTTTCCTAAACGCATCACGTATCTACGTCCGGGCAGTCTCCGGCGTAGTAGTAGCCCGGACACGGGCCACCGACTGGATGCGTCTAGTCGGTGTTGTCTTTCCGAAGCACGGAATCAAGCGCCGCAGGATGTGTGTGCGGGCTCTCTGGAGCATGCCCATGAACCGTGTCATTCAGTAAGAAGCTCACCCGCTTGAGCGGGTTGAGAGTGTCACGGGCCGTGCTGCGTCCCAGTTCGCCCGCGACGCAACTCTCGGTCGGGTTGGCGGACCTGAGGGCGCGGAGGCCAGGACGGGCGGGACAAAGAGGGGCCTTTGTCGATAGAATGGCGTCATGGATAGAACGGAATGGGGTCCGTGCGCGGCGCGCGCGGCGTATGTGACGAAAGATGGGTCCGAGATCTGCGAGCTATGGCATCCGGACCATCACGGGACGGGCGGCCTGAGCCTTGCGCGCGCGACCATTCCCGCGGGAGAACAGACGCGCCTGCATAGGCATGTTCGCGCCGAAGAGGTCTATCACGTCTTGAGCGGATCGGGGGTCATGGATCTCGGATCGCACCATTTTATGGTCCGAGCCGGGGACACTGTCCATATTTCTCCAGGTATCGCGCATCGCGTAAGCGCGTCGGCTGAGGCCCCACTCGTCATTCTTTGTTGTTGCACACCCCCTTATCGCCATGACGACACGGAAATCCTCTCGTAAGCCCGCCGCGCGGCGGCCCCGGCAGGTGTCTGCGCGGACGAACTCGCAGACTGTGTGGCTCGTGCTCGTGGCGCTCCTTATGGCGGGTCTCTGCCTTTATCCCCCATGGAGTAACGTCTGGACGAATTTCGAGGGGTTTCATATGCGCGCGCCACTCGTCTATGCGTTCGTATGGGCGCCCCCGCCACCCGTGTTCCCGGTGGCGCGAAGCATCGATATCTTGCGGCTAGGCGAGGAACTCGCGGTGGCGGTGGCGGCGGGCTTTCTGGTCTATCGCTTGCTGGGCGCCATCGGCCGTCGTTGAGGGGCTACGCGCGCCTCACGGCGCAGGGGCCGCGCGGCCTGGGTGTGGGCCTTAGGCGGCGCTTCGGATGAAGGCGTCGGCGTATATGTTCTTCAGCGAGGCACCTGCTAGGTACAGACGCTTTTTGGCCGACTGCACCATGTCGGGATGGCCGCAGAGGAACACGCGGAAGTCCCCAAGCCCTGTCAGATCGCTTAGGGCAATGTCCACGACGCGCCCGCGCCTCAGGTCTTCAGACGGCTCTTCGCGTGAAACGCAGGGGTGGTAATGGACGCTTGCGTGTTTGTGAGCGAGGGCGCGGAGTTCGTCGATCAGGTACAACCCGTCTTTGTGGCTGCTGCCGTGGTAAAGGTGAATGGGGCCACGGTGCCCGTGATGCAGGGCGTCGCGGATGATGCCGTAGAGCGGTGCCAATCCAGATCCTGTCCCCATGAGCAGGAGCGGCTGTTCGGGGTCCGACGGCAGATAAAAGCACTCACCGAGCGGTTGGCTTATGGTCACATGGTCGCCCACCTGTAGTGCTCCATGGATCCATCCGCTGACGCGACCCTCTTCGATCTTGCGCACATGCAACGTCAGGTCCGGATCGATACCGGGCGCGCTTGCAAGCGAATAACTGCGGCTTAAGCCCTCGTCTTTGAATACGTTAATGAATTGACCGGCGCGGTAGTCCCCCATATCCGAGCATTCAAGAGCGACCAAGACGATTTCATGGTTGAGCGGCGTGATCGCGCGCACCGTCGCTGCCAGTCGTCGCGCCTCGGCCCCTGGCCGCTCGATACGGAGCGTTTCCGTAGGTGTGCACTGGCACGCCAGGAAATACCCGCGAACCCGCAAGGTGTCTTTCAGGCCTTTTTGGGATTCCGCAGGGACCGAACCGTCGATGGCGCGCATGAGGCAGGTCTGGCAGATGCCTCTGTGGCACGAGGACGGCACGGTCGCCCCGCTTCTGTTCAGGGTGTCGAGGACGGTTTCGCCGACCGCGCTCACGTAGGTCTTGTCGTCCAATAAGATCTCGGGCATGGGGGTCTCCAAAACGCTTAACGGCCGAGGATGTCCTTACGGGTGGACTCGCAGATGGCGGCCACCTGGTCGATATTATCCTGGGCTACGTTCAGCTCTTTCAGCGTGGCGGCCAGATGTTCGACGATGATGTCGAAATGCTGGTCATTCAGACCGCGCGTGACGAGGTGGGCGTGTCCGCGCCGCATGTCGGCGCCGGTGTAGTTGTTCGGGCCCCCGAAGGCCATGGTCAAAAACGCCTTCTGTTTAGCGGCCTGCCGTTCCATGTCGACGTCATCGAAGAAGCCATTGACGCGGTCATCGGCCAGGACTTTACGGTAGAAGATGTCCACAGCCGCGTTGACCGCGGGTTCGCCGCCGATTTGTTGAAATAAAGCCTGAGTCATATCGTTCCTCGTCGCTCTGATAAGTAAAGATGTATACGGTATACATCTTTTGTGGGATATACTCGCCAGGGCCGGGGCCCTAACAGCGTTTGGCGAGTATGCCCGTACACTATGATAAGGAACTTTGTTTTGTCAAATATCATTCGATGGTGGTTTGATGCCTCGGTGCGGCGTGGTCATCGTCGCATGTCGATAGGAGGGGGCCTTGCAACTGACCCGCTATAGCGACTATGCCCTGCGCATTCTGATGTACTTGAGCATGAAGGAGGGGGAGGGGGCCGCGACCATCAGCGAGATTGCGAGCTTCTATGGGATCTCCCGCAATCATCTGGTGAAGATCGTGCACAGACTGGGGCAACTCGGTTTCATCACGACCACGCGGGGAAAGGGAGGCGGCCTCAAGCTCGCGCGGGCGGCAGCACAGATTGGGATCGGGGAGGTCGTGCGCCAGACCGAGGCGAATTTCGATATCGTGGAGTGCTTCAACGTGCAAACCAACGCCTGTCGCCTGACACCGATCTGTCACCTGAAAGGCATGTTGATGGCCGCTCAGACGCAATTTCTTGGTGAGCTCGATACCTATACCCTGGCCGATGCTATCGCGGGACGCCACCGCGGCTTCATGTCGCTCCTCGAACGTATTCGCTTAGGCGTGCCTGCGCCTTAAGCGCCCAGGGATGGGGCAGTCGGCGCGGGGTGCGGACGCGCAGAGAAACGGGCTCGGCGGGAAGATGTGCGGGTGTGCCACGGGCGAGCGCGCTCGTTATACTGTCGCGCCAGGCCCGTGCCCGCCGGGTGCGGCGACAATTGATCAAGGGGAGATTTGATGCGTTTAGCCAGGGTAGCCTTGTTGGGGGTGGTCGTGGTGAGTCAGTCGGCGTGGGCGGCCCACCCTTGGACGATCGGTAATGTGCCGTCTTATTACCAGGGCCACTACGGTACCCCCCAGACCATAGGGATCTTTTACGATCCGACCTATCTTCAGTATCAAACGCCGCGGCTGCGACTGAAATTTACCATTCCCTACATCTCGGTATCGAATCTGCCGGTCGGCGCCAAGCTCACGAACGGAACCTTGTCGGCGCGTACGCAAAGTACCCAAACGATCACGGCGAGCGGCCTGGGGGATATGTGGTTGGCGGGACACTTCACCGTGATCCCGGAACGGGGTCTGAGGCCTGCGCTTGTACCATACGCCAAGATCAAGTTCGGGACCGCCTCGGCGGCCAAGGGGCTTGGGACGGGTCGTAATGACTACGAGGTCGGGCTTGGGCTCAATACGACCATCGGCGCCAACGTGTTTCCTTTCGCGCACGTCGGCTATCGCTTCGTGGGGAGCCCTCCGGGGCAACACTTGCAGAACATCGTGACCTACGATGCCGGCGTGAGTATCGCGGCGACCCCGCGAAACATCATTACGGCGATGTACGCCGGCAACCAATCCGAACAGGCAGGGTATGCGGGACCCTCGGATGCGATTCTTGCTTGGAACTACAATGTCACAACGGCGGGCAGCGGCTTTCAGGTGTATCTGGATAAGGGTTTGAGCAACGGTAGCGCGAATTTAGGCGTGGGTGTCGGCGGTCAGGTCGTTTTTTAGGCGACCCCAGGCCCCCGCCGGTCCGTGGTGCCGCGCCCGACATCAACGGTGTGGCAGGAGCGATGGAAATAATCAGCTCATGGGCGGTGGCGCGGTTTGGGGACGGGTCACCATGGGGCGCAGGACCTGCGGGCGCGTCATGGCCGGGCGCATGATCTGCGGGCGCGTCACGCCCGGATGCATGACCTGTGGGCGGGTCACGCCCTCTGCGGCTTTGTCTGGCAGGTGAAGGCCGAAGCTCATGACATGAATGTCGGGGATCGCTCTTAAGACCACGAAACGATCCGACCCCTCGCGCCTGACTGTGAGGAAGGTGGGGCGGTGCGCGGAGTTTGGTGCGGGTCCGACGTGGGCGATCAGGGCCTGCCCATCAAAGCGCCAGACACCGTGCGCGCGTCGTGTGTAGCCGGTGATGGAGATGTGCGCTTGGGCGTCCTTCAGGCCGGTAGCGGGCCGTAAAGAGCTGACTGCGGGATGGCCCAAGCGATAATAGCCCTGCGCCACGACATAGCGTCCCACGAGATTCTTGGGTGCCCGGGGCCCGACCCAGAGGAATGAGCGCTTAGCCAGCGTTATGCGGTGGCGACCGGCTATGTGGAGCGTGCCGCGGATGAGGAATCGTACGGGTCCGTCGTGTGGCTGAGGCAGGGCGCGGATACGCGTTGCGATCCAGCGGCCGGACGCGGGGGAGCCCGCGCTCACGGCGAGGTCCATGCCGAGAGCCGGATGGGTGTGTTCCGTGTGTTCGAGGTGGGCGAGCGCACGCGCGCTTACCTGGATGGTTTGCCCAAGGATCCGTACTTGTCGGCCATTAGCGGCAACGGCCTGCACGAGTCCGATGAGGGCGTGCTGCACGCGGACGTTGCCGGCCGTCGGGCGCCCTCCTTGCCGGAAGGCGTCGACGAAGACGTTCTGTCCGCGATGGAGGGCGTCCACGCTCGCGCGTCGCCCATCGACCCAGTAGCGTGTCTTGAGCGAGAGGAGGTATTCGGCGCCGTTTACGTAAATGCTTCCGAATCGCTGGATGACGCCGATGGCGGTGATGCCCGTGCCCCCGATCCCGCCGCGCGCAGCCCCCGTCCCGCCTATGCCGCCGCGTGGCCCAGCGAAGCCGCTTATGAGGCCCATGAGCAGGCCGATGAGTGTTACGCGGCGGAGGAAGGTCGCGGTGAGGCTCATGATCCGCGCTCCTGGGATAGGGCCGCGTCTTCGTAGTAGTAAATCCCCACGCGCATACGTCGTGCCCCCGGCACCGCCTTGTCGGCGCATTCAAGGGGATTCAGTTCCCGATGCAGGTTCTGGAGTAAGACGTTGGCGGCCGCTTCGATGTGCGGTCGCGCATGATCGGCGGCTTCCGCCGGGAGCGCATCCAGAAAGAGTGCCCGCTCGAGGAATGGGGGCTTGCCGGCCAGATTGTGGAAGGCGCATGCCATGTGGTCGCCAACGTTATGGGCCAGGAAATCGAGCTTTTCTTCCGGGATGTCCGGAACATAGGCGGTGCGCAGCAGATGGGCGCGCCCCGCGTCGTCGATGCGCACGGCGCGTGCCCGTACAAGTTCATCAAGGATGGCGCGCGGACGCATGTCGGCCTTGATGCGCCGCGTCAAGGTTTCGATGCTGGGGCCGTTTTCGCCATGGAGCGGAAGGCTGAGTAGTGCGCCGGAGGTGTCGTGGGTGTCTTCCCCCGTAGTCCAGGCGGCGATAAGTTGCGCGGCGATATGGGTTCCGCGCCCAAGCGCCGAAGGGGGCGCTCCCTGAGCGACCAGGGCACGCAGGCGCTTCACATCCTTTCTATGAATACCGGTCATCAAGCTGAGGTCGCTGCCGGTGGGCGGCTGGTGGGTTGCGCGCGCGAGCGCCTCGTCCACGTACAAGGTCTTCAGGAGTTCGGCGAAGGCCGTGAACGTAAAGCCCTGGCTGATGGCATAACCGACCAGTGGGCGCAATAAGCGGCTCATGGCGCGCTGGAAGGGAGCGTTCATGGGCGATGCGACTGTCGGATAAGAAGGCACATGGGTCGGAAGTATGCCACAAGACTTGACGTGGGAAAAGTTCCCACTACAATGGAGGCAGGCTCGAGCGGCGCCTCCATGTCGGCGGCTCGGAAGAGACAAACCTTTTTTTTGGAGATGACAGCCATGAAGACGCGTCTATTAGCGGTAGCGGTCTTGTCGGCGGGACTGAGTGTGGGTGCCGTGGCGGCGAACCATGGGAATGGCGAGGCTTACGCCGCAGTCAGCGGTACTGTCACGGTGGGCGTGGCTCGGGATGCCGCGCTTACGCGTGATCAGGCCCAGTTCGAGTATTTGAAGGGCCTGACGGTGCCGTACGCCATGTCCGAGGCTAGCCAGGATCACCTCCAGCGGATTGATGCGAGCACCCCGACTACGGAGCCTGCCGACCCTGATGTCGGTGATGAGCACAGCGACCTCAATCCTGCCGGTATTGATCCCTCATCTGATCGACCGGAAGAGATGCAGCCGAAGATCGAGCGGCCCGAGATTCAACGGCCGGAGATCGAACGCCCTGAGGTTGGGCGTCCCGAGATCGAGCGTCCAGTCATCGAGCGTCCGAGCATCGATCGCTGAAGGGAGCTCGGGCGCCGGCTTTTGCACCGGGGGCCGGGCCGACGCCTAGGGCCGTGGCGTGAGAGCGTACTCTTGGCATTGTGGAGTGCGTTCTGTGCGCTTGCCCCGGCCTTGTAGCGGCGCAAATAGGTGGCCACGAGCGCTGCGAGGCGCGGTGTCGTGACCCCATGATGCAAGGTCGACACTAATAACTGGCCGGTGCTCTGCGGCGGCGCGCTTGGGGCCACCGCGTGCGTAGAGGCGCCTGCCGCGGTCTGTACATGCGCACGCCCGGAGTGATTGAAAAAAGCGCCCGTCAGAACGCGGGTGAGCCCGGCCCCCACGGAACCCTTTAACGTGCCGGGCGAGTAATAATGTGCGGGAAAACGCCGCATCCCGTGGATGCTTGTTAAGGAGACGCCGCAGCGCCGCGCCGCCCTGTGGTCGTGGTGACTCGCGACCGGTGCCACCGAGCGTGCTTGTACGGCGGACAGGCCCTTGCTTTCCAGGAGATGCAAGAGCGCCTGGGTAGTGGTTATGGAGGCGGCGCCGGCGATCGGTGATAGCGCGACGGTCGACGCAAGAAGCGCCGCGGGTCGGTTGTAGGCCATGAGGGTCTCTTTTTTGGGGGTTGCGGAAGGACGTGGTCGATTGCCGTGATGGGGGTCCCGAGCCTTTCCATAAGACACAGTGTGGCAGACGGGCCGCTGTTTTCGGATGGTCCATAGGCGGGGACTGCGCGCGTCTGCCTCTTGTGGTAGTGTCGAGAGACCTTCGGAGGCAGGCGACTCTGTGCGTGTTGCCCCATCCGTGGCGTATGGCGCTTGGAGAGGAGGACTGTGACGGATTCATCGCAGATGGGATCTGGACTTACGCTTTGGTTTACCGGCTTGCCTGGGAGCGGCAAGACGACTTTGAGCCGCGCGGTGGCGCGTGAACTTGAGGTCTGCGATAGGCGCCTTGTGACAGTGCTGGACGGCGACATCGTGCGCACCTTTCTGTCACAGGGGGCAGGGTTCAGCCGCAAGGACCGCTACGACAATGTCTGTCGCGTCGGATACGCCGCGAGCCTCGTCGCGCGCCACGGCGGTATTGCGGTCGTGGCGGTCGTTTCGCCTTACCGTGATGCCCGGCTGCAGGCGCGTGCGCTGGTGGAAGAGGCGGGCGGCGTCTTCCTGGAGATCCATATGGATACGCCCTTTGCTGCCTGTGTGGCGCGCGATCCGAAGGGTCATTACGCGCAAGCCCTGAGTGGCAAACTGGACCTCTTTACCGGCGTCGACGATCCTTATGAGAAACCGCTGACACCGGATGTCCGCGTGCGCACCGAGACCGAGGACGTGGTAGGCGCAGTGGTGCATGTCATGGGCTTTTTGCGTGAGCGAAGGCTCTTGAGCCTGGCCGGACGGAAGACCACGGGCTAGTCTCAGGGCGCTTACCCGGTACGCGCCAAGCAGTCAGGTCCAGCGGGAAGGGTTGCATGGGACTCCCGCGATGGCGGCGCCGACTGTGAGCGAACCCCGTGCCACCTGAGACCGCAACCCAGTGATGCGTTCGATGCCGCGAACCCCGTTTGAGGCGCCGCAGGGATCTTTGATAGGTGTGGCGGGGAGGATGTCAGGTGTTCGTGGTAAAATGCCTGACCGTAACGATCCGGCTATGCGCCGCCTTAAGCATCCCATGACCCTATCGTCGACTGCCCGGATTCGGGAGATTCCTTACAACTACACCTCGTTTTCCGACCGCGAGATCGTCATGCGATTTCTGGGCGCGGAGATGTGGGAGACCCTGAACGCCCTGCGCGCGACGCGCGTGACCGGACGGTCCGCGCGTATGTTGTTTGAAGTCTTAGGCGACATGTGGGTGGTGAGCCGCAATCCCTTCATCCAGGACGATCTCTTGCGTCACGAGGGGCGGCTTGGGCAGCTCGTATCGGCCTTGCACCACAGGTTGGACCAGATCGTGGAGCGAGCTCAAGGGAATCCCGAGGCGCTGGCGCTGGCCTCCGCGGCGCGCGCTGCGGTGCAGGCCTTCGAAGAGGGCTTTCCGAGGGAGCGCGCCCTGCGCAAGAAGGCCATGCGTGTCTTTTCGCGGGTCACCCGGCGCGACAGTATCGACTTTAGCGCTTATGCGCGTGCGGCGCATGTGACTGATGCCACCGACTGGCGGGTGGAGCTCCCGTTCGTGGTGATCAATCCCGATACGGAAGAGGAGGTGATGGGCATAGTCCAAGGTTGTATCGAGCTTGGGCTGACCATCATCCCGCGAGGTGGTGGCACGGGGTACACAGGAGGCGCGGTGCCGCTCTTTGCCGACACTGCCATCATCAATACTGAGAAGCTCGATGGTCTGGGTGACGTGGTATGGCAAGCGCTTCCCGGTGTCGAGAAGAGCGTGCCTACCATCCGTGCAGGCGCGGGTGTCGTGACCTTGCGCGTGACCGAGACGGCCGAGGCCGGGGGGCTTTCGTTCGCGGTCGATCCCACCTCCCAAGACGCCTCCACCATCGGCGGTAACGTGGCGATGAACGCCGGTGGCAAGAAGGCCGTCTTGTGGGGCACGACGCTCGACAATCTCGCGTCCTGGCGTATGGTGACGCCCCGTGGCGAATGGCTGACCGTCGAGCGCGAGAACCATAATCTCGGCAAGATCCACGAGCAGCACGAGGTGGTGTTTCAGATGCGCCGCTTCGGACCCGATGGCAAAACGCCGGCGGGGCCCGCCGAAACCTTGCGGATGCCTGGGCGATCTTTGCGCAAGGAAGGCCTCGGCAAGGACGTGACGGATAAGTTTTTGTCGGGTCTCCCGGGTGTCCAGAAGGAAGGATGCGACGGCATCATCACATCCGCGGTCTTCATTCTGCACGAAAAGCCAAAACACCTACGAACCGTGTGCCTCGAGTTCTTCGGCACCGACCTGCGCGAGGCCGTATCAGCGATCACGGCGATCAAGTCCTATCCAGACACTTCTCCTGGAGTGATGCTGGCGGGGCTTGAGCATTTGGACGAACGCTACCTGCGAGCCGTGCGCTATAGCACCAAGGCGCCCCGCCGCGAGCGCCCCAAGATGGTCCTGCTCTGCGACATCGCCGGCGATGACGAGCGCCGCGTGGGCGAAGCGGCGGCGGCGATCGTGCGGATCGCCAACGGCCGTGGGGGCGAAGGGCACGTCGCGGTGACCAGTGAGGCGCGTCGGCGATTCTGGGCCGACCGCGCCAAGACCGCCGCTATTGCCGCGCACACCAACGCCTTCAAGATCAATGAGGATGTGGTCATTCCCATCGAGCGCCTCGCCGACTACAGCGAGGGGGTCGAGCGCATCAATATTGAACAGTCGCTCAGCAACAAGATCACGACCGTGGAGGCGGTTATCGCCTACTTGAGCGAGGGCGCCGGGTCCGCGGTGGCATCGGAGTATGAGGCAAGCGTGGAAAGCACTGCGATCCTCGCGGCCAAGACTGAGGCGGCGGTCATGCATCTACGCGCAGTCGCAAAGCGCTGGTCTGGGATATTGGCAAGCCTCGACCTCCCGGCGGCGGCCTGCGCCGATCTGCTGGAAGCAGATCACATCGCTCACGCGCGACCGGACGAGCCCCTCCTCGGGTTGCTATTGCGGCGCCATCTGCGTATCTCGTACCGGACCGAGGTCGAGCGGGTCTTGCAGGAGATATTTTCTGGGCATGAGATGGCGAAAGTCCATCAGCGGCTTGAGGCCATACATGCGGAGGTGTTGACCAAGCGGCTTTTTGTGGCGCTCCACATGCACGCCGGCGATGGCAATGTCCACACCAATATCCCCGTGAATTCTAACGACTACGAAATGATGCGGGAGGCGGATCGCATCGTCGAGCGTGTGATGCGCCTAGCGGTGGACTTAGGCGGCGTGATATCGGGTGAGCATGGCATAGGCCTTACCAAGATCCGTTACCTCGATCCCGAGGCGATAGACGCCTTCGCGAGCTACAAACGGCGTGTGGACCCCGATGGACATTTTAATCGCGGTAAGCTCATGCCGGGCTCGGGGCTTGAGCGGGCCTATACCCCTTCTCTGCGCCTCGTCTCGCAGGAGGCCTTGATCCTGGAGCGCAGCGAGCTTGGGGCCTTGAACGATGCGATTCGCAATTGCCTGCGCTGCGGAAAGTGCAAGCCGGTCTGCACAACGCACGTGCCGCGCGCGAATCTCCTCTATTCACCGCGCAATAAGATACTCGGGACAGGCCTTATCATCGAGGCGTTCCTTTATGAGGAACAGACCCGACGCGGCATATCGGTCCATCATTTCGATGGCATGAACGACATCGCCGATCACTGCACGGTGTGCCATAAGTGCTTGAACCCCTGTCCGGTCGATATAGATTTCGGGGACGTTTCCATTCGCATGCGCGAGATCCTGCGGGCGCGTGGGCACAAGCGCATGGCCTTGGGCACGCGCGCCTCTATGGCGTTTTTGAATGCGACCGACCCAAGCACGATCCGGGTCTTGCGCAAAGGGCTTGTGGAGTGGGGGTTCAAGGCTCAGAGATGGGGGCATGAGGTGTCGGTGAAGCTGCCGTCGATCGGCAAGCCCTCACGTCCGGAGGCGACTACCGGCAAGACGCCGATAGCGGCGCAGGTCATTCATTTCTTGAAAAAGCCCCTGCCAAGTGGGGTGCCGCGTCAAACCATGCGGGCCTTGCTCGGGATAGAGGATACAAAGACCATCCCTATTCTGCGTGATCCGGGCAAGGTGAACGACGACTCGGACGCGGTATTCTACTTTCCGGGCTGTGGTTCCGAGCGGCTCTTCAGTCAAGTGGGGCTTGCGACACTTGCCATGCTCTACGAGGTGGGAGCGCAAGTCGTGCTGCCGCCGGGCTATCTGTGCTGCGGCTACCCGCAGACCGCCTCCGGCGAGGAAGCGCGGGGTCGCCAGATCACAACCGACAATCGCGTGCTCTTCCATCGGGTCGCCAACACGCTTAATTATCTCGATATCAAGACCGTGATCGTCTCGTGCGGAACCTGCATGGACCAGCTGCTGAAGTATGAATTCGAGCAGATATTCCCGGGATGCCGCTTGCTCGATATCCACGAATACCTGATGGAGAAATCGGTGTCCCTGGAGGGTGTGGAGGGGGTGCGATACATGTATCACGACCCCTGCCACACACCCATGAAGACACACAACCCTGTGGCGGTTGCGAGCGCGCTAGTGGGAAGCCCCGTGACCCTGTCGGACCGTTGTTGTGGAGAGGCGGGGACTTTCGCGGTGGCGCGCCCGGACATCGCGACCCAAGTGCGCTACCGCAAGGAGGAGGAGCTCAAAAAGGGCCTGCAGACGCTGAACGATGAGGGTGGACAGAAACCGTCAGCGGTGAAGATCCTTACGTCATGCCCGGCGTGCCTTCAGGGGTTGAGCCGCTATCGCGAGGATACGGGTCTCGACGCGGACTATATCGTAGTCGAGGTGGCGAACAAGCGCTTGGGTGAGGGCTGGCAGCAGCGTTTTGCGGACGTCGTGAAGGCAGGTGGCATCGAACGGGTATTGCTGTGAGGCTCTTGGCCTGAACGGGGCGGGGGCAGAGGGTTTCGTAAGCAAAAGGCAAGCGGCGCCCCCTGAAGAGGGGGCGCCGGACGGCCCTACGGCAATGTGACGACGATATAAGCGCTTTCCTTGCCGCGGCGGATAAGTACCGGCACCGGGGTGTGGGCCGGCAGGTTTGCCGCTAGATGCGCGATCTGGCTCGGAGAGGTGATGGGTGTGCCATTGAGCTCCTGAATCACCATTCCCGGGGCGATCCCGGCGTCCTGGGCCGGGCCCGGATCGACACTCAACACCACGACGCCGTGATGTATACCCATGTCGGTGAGGGCCTCGTGGGTGAGCGGACCTACTTCCATGTGCATGCGCGACAAGGTGACGTTGCGGCTCGCTGTGTGGCGCAGATTCTTCGGGAGCGTACCTACGCGTACCGTGATGGTAAGCGCGCGGCCCTTGCGCATGATACCGACCGGCACGCGCGCGCCCGGGTTCGTATTGCCGACGAGTGGCGGCAGTTGACCTACGCTATAAACGGGTTTGTTGTCGTAGGTGATGATGACGTCGCCGGGCTTCAGGCCGGCTTTGGCCGCCGGGCCGTCGTGCGCAAGGCTTGCAATGAGCGCGCCGACCGGCTCCTTCAAGCGCATGGCGCGGGCCATCTCGGTGCTTACGCCCTGGACATCGACACCGAGCCAGCCGAAGCGGATGGCGTGGTGGTGCTCAAGGGCGTTTACGACGCGCATGGCGGCGTTGATCGGTATGGAGAATGACAGCCCCATGTAGCCGCCGTTGCTGGTGTAGATCTGATCGTTGATGCCGACGACCTGACCCGCCATATTGAAGAGCGGGCCGCCGGAGTTGCCGGGATTAATGGGGACGTCGCTCTGGATGAAGGGGATGTACTCGTCGTCCGAGAGCGGCCGGTTGACCGCGCTTACCACGCCTTGGGTTACGGTGTTGTAGAATCCGAAGGGCGCGCCCACAGCCAAGAGCCACTGACCCACTTGCAGGTGATCCGAGTTGCCGAGTGGTACGGTCGGCAGGTCGTGGCCTTTGATCTTCAGGAGGGCTGTGTCATAGCGCACCGACAAACCCACGAGCTTGGCCTTGTAGACGTGGTGATTGGAGAGCCCTACGACGATGTGGCTTGCGCCGCGTACGACATGGGCGGCCGTTACGATGTAACCGGCGCGACTTATGATGAATCCCGACCCGAGCGACTCGACCTTCTCTTTCTGTGAGGGTGCGGCATTCGGCCCCGAGAAGAAGCGCTGAAAGAAGGGATAGAACGGCGAGTTTGGCGGCAGCGGGTTGACCGGCGATGAGCCAGGCACCATTTTCGTGCTGGTACTGCTGATGTTCACCACCGCCGCTCCGTAATGTTGAATGATCGGCGTGAAGTCCGGCAGGGCAACTATCGGCTGCGCGGCAAATGCCCCTTGGCAGGCGATGCCTCCGGCAAATCCTGTCGCAAGCACGACCGATTTCCACCGACGCCGGTGCGGCCGGTCTTTCAAGTGACCCATGTTGATCTCCTCGTAGAATAATTCATCAACGTCCGGCGTTGCCTTCCGGCAGGCGCGGCGCAAAGACCGGGAATGCCGGTTCTTCAGTTAAGGAAGGCCGGCAGCGTCCCTGAGGCGCACTGATGGCTTTGAGCATGCTCGACGCCGGTTGTTCCCTAGCGAGCGCAAAACTCCTCCACTATTTTTCTATGATACCGCGAACGGGTGTTGCGGCCCAAGTGGCCGCGCGGATGGTCCCGCGCCCTGGGCGACGGTGGGGGCGGAAAGCGTGCGGCTGCGGGGTGGGGTCGGGCCCCGCCCGTGATCGTGTGGCGCCAGCAGTTCAAGCGAGGAAGTGGGTGGCGGTGTAGATGATAAGGCCGACCAGGCCGCCGACCAGGGTGCCGTTGATACGAATGAATTGCAGGTCGCGCCCAATATTGAGCTCTATTTGGTCGACGAGAAAGGTGTCGTTCCACGCCTTCACTTGCACAGAGATGAAGAGCCCCAGGGTCCGCCGATATCTTTCGATCAGGGGTGGGGCAATGGATGCGATTTGGGCATCGATCCAGATATGCGCCCGAGGGCTGTTGGCGAATGTTTCGGCAAGCTCTTGGACGGCCCCGGCGAGCCTGCGCGAAAGCGGCGCGCTTGTATCGCCCAGTTGTTCGCCGAGCCAGCGCTGGAGTTCGTCCCAGATGGCCGACAAGGCTGACCCAATCTCGGGATTGTGGCGCAGTTCCGTCTGGATGGTCTGTACTCGTTCGCGGAAGGTCTTGTCGCGCATGAGCTTGTCGACGATATCGAGCACGACCTCGTCGAAGCGTCTGCGCAAGACATGGTCATGATCCTCACGGACCGCTTGCAACACGGTCTGGAGGGCGTCGTAGAGGCGTTGAAGGATGGCGCGGCCGACGCGTTCATCAAGGTTGAGCGTAGAGGGCACGAATTCCATCTGGCGGGCGATGGCCTGCACCAGTTCCTTGCGGACATCCTCGTGCTGGAGGAAGCCGTACAGCTGTTCCAGGGCCTCGTCCAGTAACCACTGGTGGCGGCGGTTTTGCGAGAGTGAGCGCAGCACCTGGGCGGCCAGAGTACTGACATCCAGGGTATCTAGGCCGGAGGCGATGGCTTGGGTCAGGAAGCCGCGTGCCTGCTGGTGATCGATCGACCCGAGTAGGCGTGCGAGGGTGTGGCCGAGGTAGTCTTGGATGCGGGCACTATTGTCCGGGCGGCTGATCCATCTGGCGATTCGCCGGCCCGGCGCCAAGGTGCGGATCCCCTCGAGTACCTTATCCGTCGATAGGAAGCGGGATTGGATGAACTCCCCGAGACTGTCGGCGATGCGCCGCTTATTGGCGGAGATGATCGCGGTATGGGGCAAGGGCAGGCCGAGGGGGTGGCGGAAGAGCGCCACGACCGCGAACCAGTCGGCCAGAGCGCCGACCATGGCAGCCTCGCTGAAGGCCGCCACGAACCCAAGCCATGGGCGCCCCGGGCGGAAATACTGCGCTATGACGTAGAGTACGCCGGCTACGGCGAGCAGACTGAAAGCGAGCAGGCGGGCTGCTCGCAGCCGTGCGCGTTTAGGGCTGTTGCCTGCGGGTCGATGGGTCGGAGTCGAGGTCGGCATCATGGGCACATGCAAGGATAGCGGGCGTTACACGCTTTGTCCTCGGCTTTCTGGCGATCGTTCACCTAGGCGATCGTTCGCCGGGATGAGGGCGCGGTTTGTGCGGAGGTCACGACGATTCCCTGTTCGTGACTCAAAGACAAATCGCGCAGCCAGGTCGCAAGCCAGTCGGGTACCGCCTCGGCGGGCATCGGGCGCGCGATCACATAGCCTTGCGCGAGGTCGCAACCCTGCGCCTTTAGCCATTCCCATTGATCCATGGTCTCGACGCCCTCCGCGAGCACGGGGCGTCCCAACTGATGCGCCATGTGTATGACCCCTGCGACGATGGCTCTATGTTGGGAGTCTTCGGGGAGCGGCGCGATGAAGGCGCGATCAATCTTGATGAGCGCCGCGGGCAGGTCGGTCAGGTAGCTCAGAGAGGCTTGACCGGTCCCGAAATCGTCGATGGCGAATTGCAGGCCTCGCTTGCACCAGGCGTCCAGCGTGCGGCGGGCCCGGGCGGGATCGGCGAAGGCAGCGCGTTCCGTGATCTCAAGGGCAATATGGTGCATAGCCGTTCCGCTTGTGCGTAACACCTCACACACACGATGATGGATCTCGGGGTCCTGGAATTGGGTGGGTGACAGGTTGACTGCGATCTGCAGCGTGATCCCTTGTTGCATCCAGCGCCCCTGCTGCCGACATGCCTCCTGGAGCACCCACTCCCCAAGTGGCACGATAAGCCCCGACTCTTCGGCGATTGGCACAAAGACCTCGGGGGATTGCGGCTGCTCATCGGGGTCCCGCCAGCGCAACAGCGCCTCCATGCCCGCGATCCGGCCGGTGCGCAACTCGATCTGCGGTTGATAATGGAGTATGAATAAGTCTTCGGCGAGGGCCTTGGACAGTTTTTTCTGAAGGATCTGACGATCGCGCGTGGCGCGATCGAGGGAGGGTTCGAAGAGTGACCAGCGGTTGCGTCCCTGGCGCTTGGCCTCGTACATGGCGAGGTCGGCATGGCGCAGAAGCCCCTGAGGGTCGCTGTCATCAAAGGGAAACACGGTGATCCCGATGCTTGCTTGGGTCGTGACTTGGTCTGTGTCGATGCGCACGGGCGACCGCATCGCAGCAAGGAAACGCGCGATAACGGTTTCGATGTCCTCCATGCGCGCGGCGTCTCGCAACAGCACAGCAAATTCATCGCCGCTCAGGCGCCCGACGATGTCGCCCGTGCGTGCCGTACGGCGCAGGCGCGCGGTGACTTCGAGCAGTAGGCGATCACCGGCGGCGTGGCCGAACGAGTCGTTGATATCCTTGAAACGATCAAGATCGATGAACAAGATGGCCTGCAGGGCGTCGGTGTGCGCCGCTTCCTCGATCGCTGCGCCAAGTAGGTGCAGAAAGTGGGCGCGATTGGGAAGACCGGTCAGTTCGTCGAAGTGGGCCAGGGTCCGCAGGCGCGTTTGGGTCGCATCGAGTTCGCACACCGAGCTGATATCCCACGCGATCTGGGCAAGCCACTTCCTGGCCTCTTGTGAGAGCGCCTCGGGGACCGTTGGTCGATAGGCGATCGTGCCGTAGTGGCGACCGTTGTGGGTCAGGGGGTAGACGATGCGGTAAGGGGGGTCGGCTGGCGTCAGGGCGAGCGTGAGGGCGGTTTGCGGGTCGAGTCGTAGCCGGCCGCCCTGAGCCACGCTCGTCGGGGTGCCCGTATCACCGATACGGGTCATCGCGATCCACAGAAGATCGAGGTGTTCGGCTATGCTATCGAGCACCGCGCCAAGCGCGGTTTCCGGGCTCTCTCCCCGCAACGAAGCATCCGTCAGGCGATCCCGCAGTTGGCGGGCCAGGGCATCGCGCCTGTGGATCGTGATGTCGCGTCCGATGAGCAGCGAACCGCCGCCCACCGTCCCCGGGAGACGGCAGCGCAGCAAATCGAGTACACGTGGCGTCGTGTGGGTCCGACGTAAAAGGATCTCCTCGCGCAGGGGCCCTGCAGGCCCGGTGCGCATGAAGCTCCCTAGGCTATCGCGCGTCGGGATGTCTTGCGCAGTCCGTAGGACCTGCTCGGGATCGACGTGGATCAGATCTTCGTGCTTGAACCCGAAGGCCTCCAGCATGGCTCGATTGGCAAGCTGCCACCGGCCGTCATTGTCGAGCAGGCCAATCAAGTCAGGTGAGGCCTCGAGCAGGGTGTGCACGGCGGCTTCTCGTCGCTTGGAGCGCCGCAGAAGGCCTCGGAGCCGGAAATCGCGCAGGATGCGTTCGCGGACCGCGACGCCGTTTAGCCGCGCGACCTTGGTCGCGACTATCTGCAGCATCACGATGGCAAGCCCCATGGCAAGCCCCATGGGGCCACGATGCCCCATGAATTCGCGCCAGGCGAGGGCCAACACCGGCGGGATGGCGAAGGCCTCGTAGCCGCCGGCCAGTACGCTCAGAAAGGGGATGGGCCCCGCGATCAGTCCAGTGACGATGGCGACGAGAAACGGTGGGTTGATGCCGCCGCGCGGGTGGGGTACCGCAAGGATCAATAGTGCCCACAGCAAGCCGTCCACGAAAAGGTGCGCCACGAGGCGTCTGCGGCGCTCGCAATCGTCGATCCCTTGATCGGGACGTAGGAGCGACGTCGGAAAAAATCGCAGAATGCCGTTGGTCGCCAGTCCGAGCCACCACAGCGTCTTTCCGAGGGTCGGCACGGGGCGCGCGAACAGAATGAGGCAGGCGGTGGCAACCGCGAGATTGGCGAGAACCTGCCAACCGTAATTCCGACAGAAGATGCGGAGCTGATCTTCAAGAAGCGCCGTTCTGAGGGGCGTATTGGGCCGCCGCCTCGGGCCCGGCATGAGACGGGGCGCGGCGGGAGGGCACGGCTCGGTCCCGGGCTGTCGGTGGCGATGCATCGTCTTCGTTGTGTCCCTGCCTCGCTGGTCGTCGCTCTGAGGACCCCGAAGGGGATAGGCCGCGACCGTGCCCTGCGGATTGTCGCGTATTTTGCGCGCCTAGAAAAGCGCTGTGATGTCGGCGCACACCGCGGCCTGGCTGGTATGCGCCCTTGGCCCCTGGGAGAGGTTCGGGCGTGCGGGGGCGGACGGCTAGGGTGTCCGAGGGTGGGAGCTTAGGAGCAAATGGCCCACGCTCCCTAGGGAGATGAGACCGAGAACGATGATGAAGGTCGCTGAGACGCGATTGATGAGCGTGAGGGTTCGGGATTCGAGGCGGGTATGGAGCCGCGCCGTGGCAAGGACTAGGCCGACCCACCAGAGCAGGCAGCCCGAGAAGACCCCGGCCACGAGCAACAGCAGACGCAAGGGGTCTTGGTGACCGAATTGCAGGGTCGTAAAGACGACTATAAAGAACAGTATCGTGAGCGGGTTGGCGAGCGTGAGCAGGAGCGACGAGATGAATGTCCACACGACTCCTGGCGCGCCATAGCCGTGTTCCGTCGTGCGCCGCAGGGGCCGAAAGGAGAGCGCGCGGGCGCCAAACCAGAGACAGAGGATACCGGCACCGAGGTGGATCCATAGGCGCGCGCTGGCAAGAAAATTGGCGACGACGCTCAAGCTGAGTCCGGCGATACCGGCATAGAGTGCATCGGCCATGGCGGCGCCGATGCCACTCAACACGCCAAAGACACGCCCGTGGGTCAAGGTCCTTTGGATGGTCAACAGGCCCACGGGCCCGATGGGCGCGGATGTGACGATGCCGACGATCAGTCCGAAAAAAAAGGGTTCCACGCCACTCCTTGATCCAGCCGCCCATTATTTGAGTGGCATTGCCTGCGGATCCCTGCCCATTGTCCTCTGCGGGCAGCCCTTCCTGGCGAACCCGGCGACTCGTCGGGCGCTATCGTAAAACGGTCGGGCGGGAAAGACCAGAAGCGCGGCACGAAGGCCGGAGACGCGATGGGCCCAAATGCCGCGGCCTGTCTTGGGGCGCGCGGCGTGAGGGACGAGTGCATCGCTTGCATTGGGGGCTCATAGGGTGCTCTGTGGTGCGCCAAAATCTCAATAGGCGAGACGGCCGCCTTGTCAAGATAGCCCGCCGCCGGATGGCGGTGTAGAGTCAGTTTACGGCCCCGATGGCCATTAGAGCGATGTGTCATGGCAAGGCCCGACCCTCAACTGCTTTTGACTTGGACGATGGTAGCGCGCATGGGGAGCATCAATGCCGCGGCCGACGCCCTGGGCTTGACGCAGCCTGCGGTTTCCAATCAGCTGAGGCGTCTCCAGGACTGGCTCGGCGAGCCGCTCTATCGGCGACACGGGCGCGGCGTGACGCCCACGTCCTTGGGAAAACGCTTGTTGCGTGTGGCATCCCAGATCGAATCCGCGCTGGTTGACGCCGAGACCCTCCAGACCGATGTGCAAGGCCTCATGCAAGGGAGCCTGCTCTTGGTAGCGAGCCAGACCAACGCCGAGTTCCTTCTGCTACGCGCTATGGCGGTTTTTCAGAAGCGTTATCCGATGATTGCAGTGCGCCTTCAGTCCGGAAATTCAGAGGAGGCGCGCAAGCGCTTGGACGTGGCGGATCTGGCGTTCGTCGAGGACGCCGTCGTGGCGCAGGCCAGCCATGGCCTTAAGGGTCAGACCTTGATCGAAACCGATATCCGTGTGCTCTTGAGTGTCGATCATCCTCTTGCGCAAAGACCAGAGCACGAGCCTGTGGCGCTCGCCGAACTCGCCGGGGTGTCAGTCGTGTGGCGCGAGCCGGGGTCGGGCACCCGGGATCGTGTGGAGGCCGCCTTTCGGCAGGCCGGGCTGGAGCCCGAGATCCGCTACGAGTTCAGCGCTGGCGCCGCCGTTCGGGAGGCGGTCCGCTGTGGGCTGGGCGTGGGTTTCGTCTCGGCCGTTTCGGTGACGCCGCCGGATCTTTGCACGCGACCGGTCGCGCCACGCATCGTTCAGGTCCTGTCGGTGATCTATCAAGGGCCGCTCAGCCGCCCCGGGGAGGCATTTTTGACCGTCTTGGACGAAATGATGCGCGCGGGGGTCTATAACGTCGCGGGGGGCGCGGCGACGTGACGAGCGGCGCGCGCGATCAAGTTGTAAAACTCCGTGATCGCCGCTGAGCGGGCGCGGATTAACGCGCGGGGTTCGAGGCATTACAATGGAGCGCAGGATATCGAAGTGGCGGCCTTTATGATTTATGCGATTGACGGGCACGGTTGGTTGCATGGGGTGGCGCGTAGGCTTTCGCCCAATTGCGACGCCCGTCCGCCCGGGGTCGAGATCGAGGTGCTCGTCATACATTCCATCAGTCTGCCTGAGGGGTGCTATGGAGGGCCGGACGTGGAGCGTCTTTTTATGAATGAACTGGACGTGAGTCCGGGGGGCTACCCAGACCTCAAGGGGTTACGAGTCTCCGCGCACCTTTTTATTCGGCGCGACGGCGAGATCGTGCAATTCGTGCCGTTCGAGGGTAGGGCGTGGCACGCAGGGGTATCGCGCTGCGCGGGACGCGAGAGGGTCAATGATTTTTCGGTTGGCATAGAGCTCGAAGGAACCGACCACGGGCCCTTTGACGAGGCCCAGTACCGATCCCTGGTGGCGGTGTCGGAGGCGCTATTGCAACGATATCCCGCGATCAACACCGAGCGGCTCTACGGGCATTCGGATATCGCCCCAGGACGCAAGACGGACCCCGGGCCATATTTCGATTGGGGCCGGTACCGCGATGCGCTACAGTCACGGGCCCATGGGATGCGGGGAAGGGAGGGGTAGGCATGGCCGTTACGTTGATTATCATTCTCTTTGCGGTTGCGCTCGACCGTTTGTTTCCCGACCGTGCCCGTGTCCCGCCCTTCCTTTGGTATGAGGATTGGGCACGCAGCGTCGAGCAGCGCTTTAACGCGGGCACGCGCGGCCAAGGGCTTGCCACGGTCATCGTGGTGGCTGGGCCCGTGATACTGGGCGTGGCCCTGATTCGTTACGTTCTCAGCCATATCAGTTATTCGCTCGTCTACATTTTCGATATCCTCATCCTCTATTTGTGCCTGGATTTGTATCGGTTGACGCAGTGGGCGGCGGCCGTCTCGGAGGCGCTGGAGTCAGGGGACGTGCTTATGGCGGCGACCCACCTTGAGGCCATGACCACCAAGACCACGGGGGATGTGACTGAGTCTTCTATCGCCCAAGCGGCGGTCGAGGCGGTTCTGAAGCAGGCCAACGTGGCGATCATGGCGCCGCTGTTCTGGTTCATCCTGTTTGGGCCGGTGGCGGTTGTTCTGCAGAGGCTCGCGGCGTTGCTCGATCGGCTCTGGGGTCATCGCAATCCTCAGTACGCTGAGTTCGGGTGGGCGGCGGCGCGGCTGAATGACATTCTTGGGTGGGTACCGGCGCGTATCACGGCCTTAAGTTACGGTATCATGGGCAGCTTCGAGGATGCCTTGCACTGCTGGCGGCGCCAGGCGGGGATGTGGTCCGACATCAACAGCGGACCATTGCTGGCCTCGGGCTTCGGGGCCATGCACATGAGCGCCTGCGAGGAGACGGACGATGAGGACGGCTCAGGCGCGACCGTGACGCATGGCTTTGTCGTTAATGCCGCGGATATTCGCCGCGCGGTGGCTCTACTGTGGCGGGTCCTGCTTTTTTGGTTGGCGGTAGCCTTGCTGATGGCCGGCGCCCGCCTGTTCGGTGTTTTCGGTTGATGGTATGAGCAGACTTGCCTCCCGTGACCGGCCATGTGGGGTCACGGTTGAGGCGTGGAGTCGCTCAGGTCGGTAGGTTTTCGTCTCAAGCGAAGAGAATGTCGGGCGCAGGCTCCGACCGGAGAATTTCCCAACCACGCTCTTTGGCTGTGGCCAGTAAAGTGGGGTCTGGATCGACGGCGATCGGCCGCGAGACCGCTTCGAGCAGTGGCAGATCATTGTGGGAGTCGCTGTAGAAGACGCTTCCTTCGAAAGAGAGTTCGCGCTCGGCCATCCATGCACGAACACGGACCACTTTCCCTTCCTGGAAGCAGGGTATGCCTTCCGGATGGCCTGTGAAATGCCCGTCTCGTTCCTGGGCCACTGTAGCGATCAGGTGCGGGATACCGATGAGCTCGGCGATGGGGGCGGTCACGAAGTTGTTCGTAGCGGTGACGAGCGCGAGTGTGGCGCCTTGTGCGCGATAGTGTGCGAGCAGCGGAGCGACCCACGGCTTTACCATCGGTCGTACGCGCTCCTCGATGAAGCGCGCGCGCCAAGCAAGCAGCTGGCCGCGAGGGAGGCGCCGCAAGGGCTCTAGGGCAAAGGCCAGAAATTCCCTAATGTCGAGCGTGCCGGCCTTGTAGTCCGCGTAGAAGCGGGTGTTGGCCTCCTCGTATCGCGCGCTGTCAACGGCCCCCGTGGCGACCAGGAATTGGCCCCACGCATAATCGCTGTCACCTGCGAGCAAGGTGTTGTCCAGATCAAACAGTGCCAGCGCCAATATCCCCCCAAGCGTTGCCGTAGGCCGCGAATTCTGTGAAAATGGGGCCATTCTAACTAGCTAACACCTTGTTGTATATGATAGATCGCGACGGGTACCGACCGAATGTCGGCATTATCATCACCAACGCCGAGAATCAGGTGTTTTGGGCGCGACGCTGCCGTTGCGATGGCTGGCAATTTCCGCAAGGGGGGATCCAGCGCGAAGAGACTGTCGAGGAGGCCTTGTACCGAGAGCTCTATGAAGAGGTGGGGCTCGAGCAAAGACAGGTCGAGATTCGTGGGCGCACACAGGGTTGGTTGCGCTATGATCTGCCGCGCGCCTATCAGCGCCCGAGCGGGACGCGACAGTTCCGTGGACAAAAGCAGGTGTGGTTTCTGTTGCGGCTTACAGGCAGCGACGCCGATGTGAGGCTCGATCTGTCGACCGCGCCGGAGTTTGATGAGTGGCGCTGGGTGGAATATTGGAGCCCGATCGATGCGATCGTGTCCTTTAAGCGCAAGGTCTACCGGTCGGCGCTGACCGAGCTTGCACCCTTGCTCCTGCGCTGATGGATTGCTTGCTGGAGTGGCGTGAGCGTGCCATCTGGCTCGTCGAAGCGGGGCCGCCGGCTGTGTACTATATCGCGGACCGTGATGCAGGTGGTGTCCTTATTAACGCGCCATCATTTGCGCCGTCGCTCTATGAGGATCTAAGCGCCGCCGCGCCGCTGCGCTATGTGTTCTTGCCCAGCCACTTTGGGGCGCGCGATCTCGGTGCGTGGCGCGCGGCGGGCGCGCGCGTGCTCGTCTCCACGCAAGAAGAAGGGGTCGCTGATGTTGACCTGCGTGTCGGTCCGCAGCATAAGCTGACGCGTACGATCGATTTCATTCCGATCCCCGGCCGCACGCGTGGGACGTGCGGGCTGCGCCTGAAGAATAAGCCTGGAGCACTCTTCTTGGGACCCGCCCTGACTCTAGCCGAGTCCGGTTGGCCCGAGCTCGTGGCGTTTGCTGACGATGAGTCCTACGAGAACCGTCTGATGGGCGTCATAGGCTTGAGGGATCAGGGGTTCGAGTACCTGTTTACGGACAGCTTCGTGTCAGGCCGCACGCGGTTCGGGCCCGGCGCCGATGCAGCGCTGCGAGACCATATAGACCGCCTACTGGCATAGCATCCGGTGGAGGGCGCAGGGCTGCGGCGCGGAGGTGCCCGGCGATGGGGGCAGAAAACTTGGCCGGGGCCACCTTAGGTGCGGTCAACACCTCGATCGCCGTGCCTCACCGAATCAGCGCTACCGCTCAATGCTCGAACATGGGTCTGTCCGGAATGCGGGTCAGTCCACGACCGAGATGTGAACGCTGCGCGCAACATTCTAACCGCCGGACTGGCGGGGCTCGCCTTTGGAGAGACCGTAAGTCCTGTGTCGCTGTAAAGTTGCATAGGCAAGTCTCCGTGAAGCAGGAAACCAAAGCCGCGAGACGAGGAGTTCCCTTCCTTTAAGGGGAGGTGCCAAACAGATATCGTTCAGCACGTGCCCGCCGCATGGGGCTTTGCCCCAAGATGTCGCCATCGTTCGAGCCCCTTCGTCTGGCCCGGTTCTCGCCCCCGTGATCACTACGGCTGCCCGTCCACCCCCTTCATTGCCCGAACAGTGGTCGCTGATGACGCGCCTTAAGAGTATGGGAGGTGGGGGCGCCGCCCTTTGCTCGCCCGATGCCTTCCTTCCGCGCCCTAGGAGAACCCAACATGTCTC
>NZ_JBTRWP010000041.1:0-24188 GCF_054609335.1 Acidiferrobacter sp.
CCCCGCTAGGCTTGGGCTCGCTTCCACGCCCCCAAACTGCCATACTGCAGCGGCTGCGCCTCGCCATCACTATTCATGCGCACGCCTGGGTCTGGGCGATACCTGCCACGGATTCGGCCCACGAATAAGGAGGCGGTTTCAATGACGAAGTCAAAGGCCTCACCCCGCCCCCGCTCCCAAGACGCGAGCGTGCGGGCAGGTGCCAGGCCATTGATCGCCGGGATCGGGGCATCGGCAGGCGGCCTTGAAGCCTTCACCCAACTCCTGCAGCATCTTCCTACCGATACCGGCATGGGCTTTGTGCTTGTACAGCATCTCGATCCCGGGCACGAAAGCGCGCTTACGCAGATCCTGTCGCGAGTCACCAAAATGCCGGTCCACGAGGCGGACAACAACCTCGCGGTCGCCCCAAACCACGTTTACATTATTGCGCCGAACACCGACATACGCGTGGTGCGCGGCGTCTTAAAGACCGAGCCACGCGCACACTCGCCCCGCCCCCATCATTCCATCGATACCTTTTTTGAGTCGATGGCCGCAGACCTGCAGGAACGCGCCATCGGCATCGTTTTGTCCGGTACCGCGTCCGATGGGGCAGTGGGCCTCGAGGCTATCAAGGCGGCCAATGGCATTACCATAGCGCAGGACGGATCGGCGAAGTACGAGTCGATGCCGCGCAGCGCGATTGCCTCGGGTTGCGTCGACCTAGTGCTGGCGCCCGACGCGATCGCAGCCGAACTCGTGCGGATCGCGCACCACCCCTACGTCTTCGGTCAGCATCCCCCGGCCGCGCAAGCGGTGGCCCAAGACCAAAGCGCCGTATCCCTGCCGCCTGAGGACAGGCCGTACGTCGCCGCCGACTCCGAGGTATTCGGGCAAATACTCCTGCTTCTGCGTAACCGTATCGGGGTGGACTTGTCCGAGTACAAGCCCAATACCCTCGAACGCCGCATCGCGCGACGCATGGTGCTCGCTGGTGCCACGACGGCCGCTCGCTATCTCGAGTCTCTGCTCACGGATCCGGAAGAAGTGCAGCGCCTTTACGTCGATCTTCTCATCAGTGTGACTGAGTTTTTTCGCAACCCTGAGGTGTTTGAGAAGCTCGAAAAGAATGTCGTTGCAGGTCTCATGACCCGACAGAGCAGCGAGCCCATACGCGTGTGGGTGCCAGGATGCGGCACCGGCCAGGAGGCCTATTCACTGGCCATGCTGTTCATGGAATGCGCCGGGGACCACGCCCCGAATCCGGCCTTGCAGATCTTCGCCACTGACATAAACGACTCGGTGCTCGACAAAGGCCGTGCAGGCTATTACACCCAAAGCACCCTGCAAAACGTGTCCCCTGAACGACTCAAGCGATTCTTCGTCGAGGAACCGCTTGGCCATCGCGTGAGTAAAGAGCTCCGGCAACTCGTGGTCTTCGCGCGCCAAAACCTGTTGACTGACCCTCCGTTTTCTCGAATCGATCTGGTCAGTTGCCGTAATCTCCTGATCTACCTCGAACCGGCATTGCAGGAAAAGGCGCTGCTCTCTATCCATTACGCCCTCAAGGACGACGGCCGTCTCCTTCTCGGCGTTTCCGAATCCATCGGTCGCTCGGGCAACCTCTTTTCGGTCAGCGACAAGAAACTCAGGTTGTACTCGAAGAAGGTGCGTTCCGCTCCCCTGTTCCCCGTGCCGCGCCGCGTCATCGGCGCGAGCGTGCCTAAACGCCTACCCGCGCTGTTGCCGCGCCGCCCGACCTCTCCCGGGCGCCAGATTGAGCTGAGCCCCGAGCGCGAAGCCGATCGCGTCACGTTTAAATATTTTGCACCGCCCGGCGTACTTGTGGATGCCAATTTTCATGTCAAGCAGTTTCGGGGCCCCACCAGCCCCTACCTGAACCCCCCGGCACACAGCGCAGGGTTCGCCCTCCTCACCATGGCCGCCGAAAACCTGCTCCTGCCCTTACGAGCAGCCCTAGAGAAGGCACAACAAACCCTGCGGCCCGCGCGTCAAAACCGGGTGCCCATGGATGATACCGGACGGAATAAAGCCCTGGTCGATATCGCGGTCATCCCTCTTAGTAATCTGAAGGACCTGCATTACCTGGTCGTTTTTCAGCCAAGCGCCAAGGGGGGTGTGCGCGCCCCCCTTGCCGAAGCCGAGCCGTACGTGGACCCAGATGCCACCCGACCCCAGGAGCACAAGCGCTCCGCGCCGCGCCGCATCGCCACCCTTGAGAACAAATTGCGAGAGGCGCTGGACTATATAAGTGCCTTGCAGACGCACGACAAGGCCGCTTCCGCCGAGGCGCAGGCGACGAATGAGGAGGCGGCGTCCGCGAACGAGGAGCTCCAGAGCATGAACGAGGAACTGGAGACCTCGAAAGAGGAGCTCCAGTCGACAAACGAGGAGCTCATAACCGTCAACGAGGAAATGGTGAGCCGCAATTCCGAGCTCAATCACCTAAACGCCGATCTCTTGAATCTCCACCTAAGCATCAATCTCCCCATCTTGGTGCTGGGGCACGATCTCGTTATTCGCCATTTCACGCCGCCTGCCGAGTCACTTTTCAATCTCATGGCCGGCGACGTGGGGCGTCCGTTTCGCCGCCTCCATCACAACTTAGTCGGTGTCGATATCGAACAGTTCATTTCCGACTCGGTCGAGTCGGTGCGTATCTGCGAGCGCGAGGTCCAGGATAAGCACGGGCGCTGGTACACCTTGCGCGTGCGCCCTTATGTGACGCTTGACAAGACAATCCAGGGTGCCGTGGTCGTTCTGATCGATATCGATGATTTGAAGCGCAGCATCGATAGGTTGACGCGCGCACGCGACTACTCCGAGGCCATTCTGCGGGCCGCCCGCGGCCCGCTCTTGGTGCTGGGCCGCGATATGCGCGTGAACGCTGTGAACGATGCGTTCTGTCATCTGTTTAAGATCGCTCGCGAAAATGTCGAGGGGCACGCGTTCTTCGAACTGAGTGACGGTGCTTGGAATATCCCGAAATTACGCGGTCTCATAGAGGATATTCTGCCGCGGAACAGTTTCTTCGATGATCTCGAGATCAACCAAAGCTTTCCGATTATCGGAAAACGCATGATGCATCTATCCGGCCGACCCCTAGATTATGAGGAAGGTTTGCCCCAAATGGCTCTCGTGTCCATTGACGACATCACAGCCCAGTACGAGGGCCTGAAGGCCTTACGCACATCAGAAAATCGCTTCAGGCGCTTGTTCGATACGGCCCAAGACGGGATTCTGCTCATCGACCCGCTGGCGCGTAAGATCATGGACGCCAACCCAAGCGCGGTTAGTTTGCTGGGGACCTCCTTAGATGCCCTGCTCGGCCGGGAGCTTTGGGAGGTCGGTCTGCTCAAAGACGAGCCCTCGAGCCATGCGGTATTCCGGGAGCTGCAAAAACAGGGGTCCGTTCGTCTATCGATTCTGTTGAAGGACGCAGACACGAACGCGGGGGAGCGCCCCATAGAATTTCTGGGCAATATCTATCTCGAAGGGGGTTGCGAGGTCATCCAATGCAACCTGCGCGATATCGGACCGCGCGCCGACTAGCGCCCTGTCACGGACACGGGTGCGCACCATCCTCCCCCTCCCGAGCGCACGCGTTTCGGCCTGCGCACATGATCGGTGAGCCAGGACAAGGGACGCCCGCACATTCGCGCAGACAACGCGCCCCATAGGATGTAGGGGTACACATAGGGCGGGCTCTCTGATGGCGGCCACCAGGCTCTTCAAGACTGACCCTTCGCTGCCTCTATCCTCGTTAGGACTTAGAGCGTGCGATCCGGTGGCGGCGCACACGCACGATCTCCTCTAAATACTCACTACCCCAGTCTCGCAAGACCTCGAGCACCGGCGCGAGCGTCTTACCAAAAGGACTCAGCGAATATTCCACCTTGGGCGGCACCTCCGCATAGACGGTACGAATCACGATGCCATCGGCTTCGAGTTCCCGTAATTGCCGTGTCAGCATCCGCTGGGTCACCGCCGGCAAGAGCCGGGAGAGTTCCCCAAAACGCTTGGTCCCTCCCAGCACATGAAAAAGGATAACCCCCTTCCATTTGCCACCGATCACTTCCAGGCAGGCCTCGACCGGACAACCGAAATCGCAGTCATAGCGGGTATAGCGGCTCGGGCGCATAGCGGCTCCTCGGTATACAGGATGTAAGTACCCCACAATTCTGTGCGTTCTACCAAACTCGACAGCCTTCCCCTAGGATAGCCGCAGGCCCTGAGGCCTGCACCCCTCGAAACCTCCTGGAGACATCATGGACGTCATAACCGCCATCAACGCGCGCCGCGCCGTCAAGCACTACGACCCCAACCATCGCATCCCGCAAAGCGATATCGACACACTGTTGTCGCTCGCGCAGCGCGCGCCGACCGCCTTCAATATCCAACACTGGCGTCTTGTCCTCGTGCAAGATCCCGCGCAGCGCGAGGCGATCCGCGCAGTATCCTGGATGCAGCCGCAGATCACCGAGGCCTCGCTCCTCATGGTGATCTGCGCCGACCTGAAGGCCTGGGAGAAACAACCCGAACGGTATTGGCGCACAGCCCCGCCCGACGTCCGCGAGGGCTTGCTTTCGGCCATCGACACCTACTACCGCGGCCGCGAGACCGTGCAACGCGACGAGGCCATGCGCTCCTGCGGGATCGTGGCCCAAACCCTCATGCTCGCGGCCCAGGCCCTGGGTTACGACTCCTGCCCCATGGATCTTGCCGATTTCGATGAGGTGGGCCGCCTGATCGGGCTGCCGGAGGATCACGCAGTCGGACTTCTTCTGGTTATCGGCAAGGGCACCCGCGAGCCCCGGCCACGCGGCGGGGCGCTTGCGCGCGACGAGGTCGTGCGACTCGACCGTTTTTGACGGCTCCTTAACGACCCTCGAGCGGCCTCGTTGCCAAAATGGTGTGATGGGAGGGCCGATGCGGCCTGGGCCCTGAAACGAGGGACTGGCCCCAGGTTTACAGAGAGCCTTGGCGCCGGCTTTAGATTTTGGGTGGGGGCTTTGGCACTCTTCAGGCCAAGCCCGTTTGCAGGCACGCCGACGCCCGCCCCCGACCTTCCGTCTCACACGCCCAACCGTTTGGCCGCTACGGGGGTGCCCGAAGGGTTTGGGCTTGAAAGAAGTCGGAACCAGCCCCATGATGGAGGCTCAGAGGCCTTGATGATCTCAGAGGAGGGATTCTGCCCATGAAAGGGAAATATCGGACTGCAATTTCGACCCTGGGTGTCGCATCGGTCGTAGCGGCCGCTCTGGCGCTGCTCCCGGCTCACCCAGGATCTGGCCAGGCGCCTACGGTGGCAGGCCCGCTCGCGGGCGCGCCGTTCCCGCAAGTCCGTGTGTACCGTACCCCCAATGGGGGCTTGATACGGACCGAGACCATACGCTGGCAAGGCCCCAACAGCATGACCATCGTCACTTGGTCGGGCAACGCCCAGGCCGGTGGCGCAGCCCCGCCCTGGGTCGGCGCGGAACTGCAGGCGATGGCCGCCGAACAGCGCTTGCTGGCCACGGCCATGCAACAGATCATGACCGGTAGGGCCTTGCCCGGGCCGCTTATGACACCTTGGGGCGCGCTCCCTGGGCCTCAGGTGGGCGTTGAATGGCCGAAGACCGTGGCCCCCGCCCCGCACCAGGCGCCGACACGGCCCTTGCAGGCACAAGCGGCCCACCCCACGGTCGACCTGTAAATCGCTCACGCCCGCCTTCGGGCGGGCGCCTTTTCAGCCCCTTCTGGCGGGGCGGACCGCGCGTCTTGCGGGAAGACCGCCAGGGGTGTGCGAAGCGCGTCCCGAAGCCGCGCAACCCGTCCCTGATCCCGCCCCCCCTGGCCCCCCTGGCGCGCGCCAAGACCCTTCCGCAAGCCATGGCGTACCGTGCCCTGGCGATGAGACCACGCCTCCGGCCACCCTGTCCGTCGAGCCGCGGGTGAGCACGGCCTGATAGGCTGCTCCCCAGACCCCAAGCGCGGCATGCGGGAGCGCCACGCCCTCCCCTTGCCACACGCGTCGCGGGTGCTGGCGCACCGACATCACCCCGACCAATCTTTGGGCTATCATGAAGCAGCCCCAGGAGGACACGAGCGAGCACGCCATGAACCACCACCCGAGCGCCGAGAACGCCGCTACGAGCGAAGCGATCTTTCCTGCCACCAGCATGCCGGACGCCGACTGGTGGCGTGCGCTCTGGCCCGACCCTGATGCCGTAGTCCGAACCTTAGGGGTAGGCGCGGGTATGCGGGTCCTCGATCTGGCCTGTGGCGACGGCTACTTCACAGCCGCGCTCGCGCGGTGCGTGGGCCCAGGACAGGTCCTCGGACTCGATCTCGACGCGGGTCTGCTGGCCGCCGCCCAAGCGGCCTGCGCGGGTCTTCCCTGCCAATGGCGTCTGGCCGATGCCATGGCCATCGATCGCCTGGGGCTCGGATCGTTCGATGTCGTGCTCATGGCCAACACCTTCCATGGCGTTCCGGACAAGGAGACGCTTGCGCGCGTGGTGGCGGCCGTGCTTGCGCCCACCGGTCGTTTCGTGATCGTGAACTGGCATCCGGCGCCACGTGAGCAGACGCCGGTCCTGGGCCAACCGCGGGGACCACGCACCGATCTGCGCCTCTCCCCGGAGGCCACCGCACAGATCGTGCGCCCAGCAGGCCTCGAACCTGACCGACTCATCCCCCTTCCGCCCTATCATTATGGCTTGGTATTACACAAACCCTCCGCGCGCGATCCCCGCGCTGAATAGAGCGCGAACGCCTGCTGCAAGACAGGGCCGTGGCCGCGCGCCACCCCGGTCCGCGGGATGCCGCACGGGCTTCCAATCACGCCTCCTTCCACAAGAAGGGCACTATGGACCTTGGGCCTGTCGCCCGGTCCGCACGGCCCGGCGTCCGGGGCTATAATCGTCGCCGCACAATGCTTTATCATGGCGTACGCGATGACTTGCGCCCCCAAGGAAACGGCTTCCGCCTTCGTGCCCGCCGTCAAGCGACCCCTCTGGGGCCATGGGGCGGGGGTCGCCCGCGAATAGGAGAGAACCGCGTGTCAGAATTGCAGATCCCGCTGGCAGGCTTCGGCCCCGAACCCAAACCCTTGCCCAAGGGCCACAAGGCGTTCGAGCGGCTGGTCAAGAAGATCGAGGAGACACGCGGCGCGCTCGACACGTGGGCGGCCCTCCTCAAGCCTTATCAGGCGAAATACACGCGTGACCTCGTCCCGTTGAACGCCGCGGCCCGGGCACTTCGGATACGTTTTCTCACGCGCCTCGATCGCGCCATGCATGAGAAGGGGCTGAACCGCACTGAGCGGCGCGACGTCGCCCAAGCGATCGTGGGGATGGCGGCCTCCTTACTCGCCGAGGGCGACGATCCGGAACTGCGTGCGCTCTACCTGCGTTACGCCGAAGAAGATTATGAAGACAGCGTATCCCAGGCACGGGCCGCCTTCGAAGAGGTCTTTGGAGCCGACCCGCACCACGACCCCCTCGAGGAGATGTTCCGACAGGCCACCGGCGCATCGGGTGACACGGACGGGGAAGACCGGCGGCCTGGCAAGACGCAGCGGAAGGCGCAGACCGAACAGACGCGCATCCGCCAATCCATCCGCGCGCTCTATCGCAAGCTCGCAAGCGCCCTCCACCCAGACCGCGAGGCCGATCCGGAACAGCGCGACCGGAAGACCGCCCTCATGCAAAAGGCCAATCAGGCCTATGCCAATGACGAGCTCCTACCCTTGCTGGAGTTGCGCCGTGAACTCGATCCCGTGCAAGGGACGTGGGCCAACGAGGATGAAGAGGACGTCAAGCTCTACACCCGGGCGCTCAAACGCGAACTCGGAGCCCTTGAGGAAGAAGTGCTGCGGGCCGAGGCGGATTTTCGGATGCGCTTTGCGATAGATCCCCTGGCGCCGCTCACCCCGCGCAACGCCCTGCGGCTACTGACCGCGGAGATCAAGGAGGCGCGGACCTTGGCCGCCGACCTGAAGCAAGAGCTCGCCTTGCTCGAGGACACCACCTACTTGAAGCGCTGGTTGCGCGCACTGCGTGACGAACTGCCCTAGAGTAGGCGGCCGGACCACCTCAAAGCGCAGGCGGGGCCGCCCCACACTTCACTCAGGGGGATCCGCCTTCGACCGATCCGGGCCTGCCGGCACGTCCTGATCGTGGAGCCGCACACGGATCGGCTCGCCGCCATGCGCCTGTCCCTTGGCCGCATACATGGCGCGGTCCGCCAGATCGAGCAGGCGCTCCATGCCTTCGGTATCGGTCGGAAAGAAGGAGACCCCGAGGCTTACCCGCACCGACACCTCACGGCGGCCCGCCCGAAAAGGCATGGCAAGCCCGCTCCTCAGGTGGTCTATGATGGGCGCCAGTTCCGCCTTGTCGCGCAGCCCTTCGATCAAAAGCACGAATTCGTCGCCGCCGATACGCGCCACACAATCGGTGCCGCGCAGCGCCGCCTCCAGTCTCTGTGCTAGCGTCTTCAAGACTGCGTCGCCCGCAGCGTGACCGTAATGATCATTGATACCCTTGAAGTCATCGACATCCAGGAAACCGAGGGCTAACAACCGCGCATTGCGATGAGAGCGTGCCATCATCCGCTTTAGGACCGGGTACAGACCCTTGCGATTCAAAAGACCTGTGAGCGGATCATGCGTGACAAGGTCTTCCAAGAGCTCCGCACGGCGCGCAGCCTCGACCTCCCACCGTATCGCCAATGTCTGGACCTGCCGGTAAGCGAAGCCACTGAAGACGAGCGCTGCCACCAGGAAGATCAAGGGGATCTCGGCCTGACTGCGCCACCAGCGCGCTACCCATAAGGCGCGGGGCACATCGGCGAAGGCGATGAGCGGATAGCCTGAGATGCGCGCGAACACCCCGTAGCGATATTCCCGATCGACGCTCACCCAGCCACTGAAGACCCCCTGTGCGGTGCGCGGATGGCGCTTTAAGGTCTGCGCGAGGATGCCGTTTTGCGGCCGACCGAGCAAGGTCCTGAGATTGCCGCGGGGGATCGGCGCACGCGCCTCAAGATAATAGTCGTCGCGCATGATGCCCACGGCAAGCCCCGTGGACAAAGGCAGCTGCGCGAATAGGGCCTCGAAGTTCCGGAACCGCATCGGGGTCGTGACCAGAAAGCGCGTGCGCGAAGCCCGATCCACGAGGGTATCGCTAAAACCGATCACCCAGTGTCCGACGAGAGGGCCGTGCAAGGGTCGATGGAGGTGCAGGCCCGGATGCTGGAGGGCGCGGCGCACGCCCGGCCAGATGCGCGGTATCTTACTAAAATCCGGCAGTGGCCGCCCTTTCGGCACAGCGGTGGAGGCCACCACTTGGCCATCGGACCTCACGAGTTCCGCGCTTGCGATCTCGGGCGAGACCTCCTGATACGCGCGCAGCAAGCGGCGCGCACGCCGTGGATGGTGCAAGGCATCCATCGCCCGCAGGCGCCCCGCAAGAAAACGCAGGCCGGAGGCCTCGCGATCGAGGTCCTCGCGCGCCGCCGCCGCAATGAGCGTGGTCGTGAGCGTAAGCCTATCGATGCCCGACTCCTTGTAGCGCTGCCAGGAATGCCAGCCGTAGAGCGTCGAGAAAAGCAGCGTAGCGACGACCGCGAACCAATACGCGAGCATCAACACATAACGATGCGGCCCCGCCGGGGAACCCGATCGCCATCCCGTCGGTCGCGCGCGCGCAACTCGCTTGGCACCCCGCGCTTTCTCCATATGCCCCCACAACCCCCTGACTGGCGAAGCCCGCCTCACCTGACTGCTTCTCTTGTAAGTGCAATAAGCGCACCACTTTCTTGCGAGCATACGCCGGGACGCGCCGATACGGCGCATCGCCCCCCCACATTAGCCCTCCGAAGACCAACACCCTATTGATTTCGCAAGCTTAATCGCGCGAAGAGACTACCACTTGCCGGGATCGGGACGGGCGGACATCAAGCGACCACGCCGCCTGATCCCGGTGGGATGCAGGTCGCATAGTCATGATGCTTTTGCGTCAGGCCTCGGGCGCATGTGACGAACAGCGCAGATCTCGCAAGGCACACGGGGGCTAAGCCACCTGCACAAAACTCCGGGCCGGCCGCCTCCGAGCGTTGGGGGGCCGCCATGGGTCTTTGCAGACTCCAGGCGCCCACGTGGGCGTCACGGCGACCGGGGCGGCCTGCATCTTCACCGTCGAACGGCGGGCGCTTGCGCCTCTCCCGCACGGGTCCTTCGGCGCCATAAGTCACCGTGCGCACGACCTGGATATCGCGAGGCGACGGACCCTTATCTGTCGAGACTGAGATACACTCCCGGCTTGGAAAACCGCGAAACCCTTCTCAAAAAAATGCCGCGGTCAGCGGGGGGCACAACGCGCGCTTAAGAAGCGAGCGGGTCCCAAAAGCGAAACGGTAAATTTTTCGGTACAGTAGGGGCGCGCGCCCCGCGCCCTGCCCCTGCGGCGCCGCCGACTCCGGCATCCTGGGACCGTTTTCTGTCTGGCGCGTCCGGCTTAGAATGGGTGACTTTCGAGGAACAGCAACCACGCTCACCCGGTATCCCGGCAAGGAGGATCGGCCCTGACGACCACGAACCCACAAGCCCACGCCGGCACGAACAGAGTAGCCATCACCTTCGCGGTCATGGCCAGCATCATTATGAACGTGCTCGACACCACGATCGTGAATGTGGCGCTTCCTCATATGCAGGGGGGGCTGCACGCGAATATCGATCAAGTGAGCTGGATATTGACGAGTTATATGCTCGCCATGGTTGTGATCACCCCCCTGACCGGCCTGCTCGTCGAACGCTTCGGTCAGCGCCACCTCATGCTGGCGAGCGTCGCGGGCTTCGTGTTCACGTCTGCCATGGCCGGCCAATCGCACACCATCGTTGAAATGGTGATCTGGCGTTTCCTACAGGGGGCCGTGGGCGCGGCCATGGTGCCCGTAGGGCAATCGATTCTGGTCGCAAGCTACCCCCCGGAACGGCGGGGCATGGCCATGGCCACGCTCGGCATGGGGATTATGCTCGGACCCATCCTGGGCCCCATTCTCGGCGGCTATCTCACCGATGATGCCTCGTGGCGCTGGTGTTTCTACGTCAACGTCCCCTTCGGGCTTGTGGCGCTCCTGCTCCTCTTTCGCCACGTCCCGGAGGCCGGACGTGGCCAACACCCGCGCCCGATCGATTGGCAGGGATTCCTGGCCATGGCCGTGGGGCTCGGTTGCACGCAGGCGGTCTTGAGCCTCGGCGATCAAGACGACTGGTTTAGCTCACAGACCATCATGACGCTCACCGTGGTGGCGGCGGCGAGCCTCGTACTCTTCGTGTGGCGGTCGCTCGCAGTCGACCGCCCGATCGTCAATCTCAGGCTCCTGAAAAACCGCGCGCTCGCGCTCGGGAGCCTCGGCATCGCGCTGTTCGGCCTGGCCCTCTACGGAGTCATGGTGATCCTGCCGTTCTATCTGCAGGAACACATGGGCTACGAGGCCCAGACCACGGGTCTCGTCATGGCCCCGCAGGGATTGGGAGCGATGGTCTCCATGGGGCTCGCAGGCCGCATGCTAAGCCGCGGCGTGAACCCGCGCATCGTGGCCCTCATGGGCATCGCGCTTGGCGGCTTTGGTTCCTACCTCACCCTGTCGTACAACCTCCATATCGACCCGGCCTGGATCGTCTGGCCTGGCGTGCTGCGCGGCTTCGGGCTCGGCTTTATCTCCATCCCCCTCTTCACCATCGCGTTTGCGAGCCTCTCAAAAGCCGACACCGCCGAAGGCTCGGGGATCTTCAATCTGATGCGCAACCTCGGGGGGTCGGTGGGTATCGCGCTCGTCACGACCGTCATCAGCGAATACACGCAAGTGGCCTGGAACCAGATGGGGGGACACATCACCCCCTACGCGCAGGCCTTGCACACGATGGTCCCGCCGCATACCTGGACTGCCGCCACAGCACCCTCGCTGGCCGCACTCCTCGCGCAGCACGCGGCCATGCGCGGCATACTTAACGCCTTCGTGTTCGTGTTTTGGGGGTTTATCGGGATGATCCCGCTCGTGGCGCTGATCGGCAACCAGAAGATCAATGCCGCACAGCCCGTCGTCATGGAGTCCTAAACGGCTGAGACACCGGCCCGTCGCGCCTTTAGAAGCTCGAAAACGAAAAAAAACCCGCCGACGCGCAGGCGCGCATCGCATCGAGTCTCCAGCCTTCCTCCTGCATCAACCATAAGGGCATACGATTGCAGGAAAGCACCCGGACGCGGGGTCGCCGCGCCCGGGCCTTCAAACGCTTACTTGACGCCCAAGGACTTCAGGGTCGCCTTGTCGGCCGTACCCGTCACCTTCAGACCATGCTTCTTCTGATAGGCGCGCAGGGCGGCCTCGGTCATCTTGCCCATCAGGCCGTCGGCCTTCAGCTTGGCACCCGACTTGTCCAAAGCCTTCTGAATCGCCTTGACGTGCGGGCTGCCCACCACCTTGTGCGCGGCAGCCTTATGCGCGGGGGCCTTGTGGCTCGCCATCTTCATGGTCGCCGAGGCTGCGCCCGGCATTGCTACGGTAACGCCTAGGAAAAGCGCCGCGGCCCCGAGAAGGCCTTTGCGAACGGATGTGTTCATTGTGTCCTCTTTATGCCTATTGCATATCAAAAATCCTCTCCGATCGACAGCCGGACCCGTCCCTCGACACTCCCTGGGCGGTTTGCGGCCTCGCAGAGGCAGCGGCCAGTATAGATGAGATCATTTTACAAACACAATGGGTATTGCGGAATCATGGCAGACAATCGCTTAAATGCGGTTTTTGGCACCCCATAGGAATCATCCGGGGGATCGTCCCGCCAGAAAAACAGGCGCACGCCATGATTTTTCAGTGATTTTGCAACAAAGGCTGTCCCTGATTCCGGAACATTTTGTATATCACCTAGAACTCGCGGCGTCGCTGAGCTTGAATCGACCGATCCGCTACCGGACCAGTGGCGCAAATGGCCCGATGCGCCGCAAGGCCCCCACCTCAATCCCATACAAATCTTGCGATTATTAGCGTGGTCCCTAAGGGCGGATGGGCCTGGCGCCGCAACGGCGCGCCCGGAGGGGCAACCAGACAGATCCTTGAGGGTATGCGCCCCCAAGCGACCTGGCCATAAAGCGCGGCCGACACAGCTCTAGGGCCGCGCGCACGAGGGTATAAAGTCGGGCTCTTATAGACTGAGGGATCTCTTTTCCCGATACTACCGTTAACGTTCCGACCGACTCGACCTCTCCATGACCGACAAACTCGCCGAAGACATGCTCGCCGCACTCACGAAGACAGCTTGCGCCCTCGACTACGAGGCCCATATGGCCTTGATCTCGCCCAAGGTCCGCGTCTTTGGGGTGCCGGGATTCGCGGTCATAGACTATGACGACTGGGCGCGCCAATGCCGACACGAGTTTGCCGAAAAGCTCCTGAAGGATGTTCGTTACGAGGGCCTGGATATCGTGAGCCGCTCCCCGGGGTATGTCCTCTTCAAGACGCGCGAGATCACCTCGGGCACCGATGGCACGGTGAATGACCACGGCCTCGAGATTCTGATCCAACAGGAAAGCGACGGCGTCTGGCGGGTGACCCAGGAGCGCATCCTCTCTTGTGACGAGGTCGACTTCGACCGCCACAGATCCCCTTAACCGTCGGCCCTGAAAGGGAAGGAGGGACCACTGCGGTCAGCGGCGCTCCTCATAGGACGGGGGCCGGTCGCCATAATTTCCCCTATCCCCACGCGGGCCACGATCCCCGTAATTCCCCCGATCGCCCTCCGGCGCACCGAAGAAAAACGGGGCGTAATAACGGGGTCGGTCGCCCCCCTCGCGTTCGCGATAGCGCCGCTCATCCCCATAGCGCTGGCGCTCTTCTTCGTGATCGTCCGCCAAGTAGGGGCCTGCGGGCGCAAAGATCACCCGTCCGAGGGTCGCCGCACCAAACACCGAGTGTCGCGCGCCACCTGGCAGGACATCGTAGCGGGCAGGCGCCGAGAGATCGGCCTGCGCGCTTACTGAAACCAAAGCCATGAGACCGGTCGCAAGCGCAAGCGCCGCACCCTGAAACCGCCACTGTCCTTTCATACGAAACCCTCCTCGTGCGGCCGGCCATCGCAGGCCTTGCCACAAATGATGCCACCCCACTTCACTGCGCCGCACCCGTCGATGGGCCGCGGCCCGGAAAACGCCCCGCCACCGGCGGCCTAAGACCCCCACGGCGCGCCTTCTGGCCGCCTGTTCCTCCGGGCGCTCGCGCCAAGAGCGCGCCCCTCTCCCTGCCGCGGGCCGTTGACCTCGTAACCCACGGGGACACGCCACGAGCGAGCCCGCATCCGCGAGCCCCAGTGGGCGCAGTGCGGACATCCGGGGCCGATCGGGTACTCACTCCCATCATAGGCAGTCTCAGCCGCAATGGCAGACATGGGGGGATGAAAGGAGTTAAAAAGGGCATTGGCGGTCATAATCACGGTGGCGCGTCACACCCGCCGCGGGCGTCACCATGAATGCCTGCGCGCGCAAGCGACCGAATCACCCGCGGCCCGGGCAAAGAAGAGGCCACCGCCCCTTACGACCTTCGCAAAAGCCATCGACCGCGATGACCTGGCAACGCTGGCGACCCCTTGGAACCCGTGCGAGCCGCTTCCCCGAGGCCGACATGGCGGTCCCAGATCAGCCCGAGGATCCCTTTTCAGGGCCCGGGCTTTGCGTCATTTGCAGAAACCGTCCCGGCTGGCATAAGGATTGCCAGTCGCCGACCTGGATACCCGGTATCTCGGGCGGATCGTGAGCGCGACTGCCCGAAGCGACGAGCGCGGCTTTTTTGGCAGCACGCGACCGTCTTCGCGCACCATAACCTTACAGCTCGGTCGCCACCGGGGAGACTATGGTGATGGCGCAGGCCACATCTGCGTGTTCCTCGAAGCCGCATTCCGCACACCCGAACCATTTGTGTGTGTGGACGCAAGCAAAGCCGCCGACACCATGCCCCGAACGGCCGCGGGTTGCCCCGGGGCCGTCCAGGCCTGATGCTAGGGGCAAACCGGGGCCTCAGCCGCCACCGGTACGCCCGCCAACTTGCTCTTGCACATATCCTTGCAGTCGGTATCGAGACTGCAGCAGAGCGAGCAGATCGCGCCCTTGTTATGCGGACAGCAGGCCATATCTTCCTTCTCGAACTCGAACCCGCAGACCGTGCAGGCGACCGCGTCGTGATGCGTTCCGGCATGATAGTGCGGCGTGCGGGCGATGTAGTACTTGCCCTTCGTGAGAATCGCCAAAATCGGTGACATCACGAACGCTATGCCAAGCGCCAAGAAGGTGGAAAACGCCTGCGCAGTCGGCCCCATGAAATTGAAGAAGGCCGCAATCGAGATCACCGAGGCTATGATCATGGCGCCAAAGCCCACGGGATTGAAGTTGTACAGATGCGCGCGCTTGAACTCGATATAGGAGGGGCTGAGCTTCAGGATAGGTTTGTTGATCACAAGATCCGCGACCACAGCCCCGATCCACGCAATGGCGACATTGGAGTAGAAGCCCAACACCTTCAGGAGGAACGAAAAGACCCCCATCTCCATGAGCGTAAGCGATATGCCGACGTTCAAGAAGATCCATACGACGCGCCCCGGGTGGACGTGCATGACGCGCGAGAAGAAGTTGGACCACGACAGCGAGCCCGAATAGGCGTTCGTGACATTGATCTTGACCTGCGAGAGGATCACGAAGAAGGTCGCAAGTCCTATGGCCGTGGCCCCCGTGGCCAAGAGATCGTGATAGCCGTGCACATACATCTGGATCGGTTCGTTGGCCTGCGCCAAGGCCGTGCCGTGATGGAAGGCCACAGAAGTGAAGAACGAGCCCATAAGCTGCTTGCTCGCACCGAGCAACACCCAACCTGGTCCGGCCAGAATCACGGCCAGCCACCAGCGCCTCTTGGTCTTCTCGGTCTTCTCCGGCATGAACCGCAAATAGTCGACCTGTTCACCGATCTGAGCGATAAGCGACAAGACCACGCCCGCCGCGGTCCCAAAAAGCAAGGGGTTGAAACCGGCGCCGCTTGCCGAATGGCCCGCGAAGTGGGTCCATTGCGCGATGGCTCCCGGGTCCTTGGTGAGGACTGCAAAAAGCGGCAACACCATCAACGTAAGCCACACAGGCTGCGTCCAGACCTGCAGCTTCGAGAGCAGCGTCATGCCAAACACCACGAGCGGGATGATGGCAAGTGAGGCCACCGCGTAGCCTATCGGCAAGGGCATCCCGAAGTAGAGCGCGAAGGCCTGCGCCATGATCGACCCTTCGAGGGCAAAGAAGATGAAGGTGAACGATGCGTAGATGAGCGAGGTCAAGGTGGATCCGAGATAGCCGAAGCCCGCGCCACGGGTCAGGAGATCCATGTCGATGTTGTACTTCGCCGCGTTGTAAGCAATGGGGATGCCGGTCAAGAAGATCACGAGTGCCGCCGCGAGAATCGCCCACACGGCATTGGTGAATCCATAGCCTATGGTGATCGAACCGCCTATGGCCTGATCGGCGAGATAGGAAATACCTCCCAGAGCCGCTGTCGCCACGGAATATTCCGACCATCGGCGGAACGCGCGCGGGGCGTAGCGCAGGGAGTAGTCCTCAAGCATGGGGTTCGAGACGAGTTTGCCATAACGTCGTCCGGTACGTGGGAGTGGTGGGTTGACGGCAGCCATAAGGAAGTCCTCTTCTAAGGTGATGAAACGATCAATGGCCCAACATCCACGGCCGGCCATGGGCGGCGCCGGCTTCGGGGGTGGGGACCTTGCACGTGAGCGACGCCGGCTCGTGCCGACAGCGCTCCTCACGCGCATAAAGCGCGGAGCTCGCACTTGCGAGATGAATAGACGAAGGGGTGCGCGCCGACGCCTGGTGGCACTGCGGACAGGGCCTTCGTTCGGCGCATTCCCGGATGGGGGCCCAGGCCTCAAAGACCCCGCAACTCACGCATCGGTAATCATAAAGGGCCATGAGTCATCCTCCTCAGGGCCGCGCGAGCGCACTTGCACCCTTGATCTGGGGTTGCGCACCCTCGGCATTGGGCTTGATGTCGAATTCGAAGATCTCGGTCGGGAGCCACAGCGTCGCGCAGGCATTGGGGATATCGACGATGCCACTGATATGCCCCTCCACGGGAGCGGTCCCCAGGATCGCGTAGGCCTGTTCGCCCGAGTAACCGAAATTCTTCAGGTACTCGATGGCGTTCAGGCATGCGCGGCGATAGGCCACGTGCGCATCGAGATAGTGTTGCCGGCCGCTTTCGTCGACCGAGATCCCCTCGAATATGAGGTAGTCGCGATAACGCGGCTCGAGCGGACTGGGTTTGAAGATCGGGCTTGCCACCGAGTACTTCCTCATGCCGTCCTTGATGAGCCCCACGCGCAGATCGAGATAACCCGCCATCTCGATCGCCCCGCAAAACGTGATCTCGCCGTCGCCCTGCGAGAAATGGATGTCGCCCATGGAGAGACCCGCCTCTTTCACATAGACGGGGAAATACACCTTCGAGCCCTTGGTGAGGTTCTTGATGTCACAGTTGCCGCCATGCTCACGCGGCGGAATGGTGCGCGCACCCTCCGCCGCCGCTTGCCGGGCCATGTCTGGAGGCATGCGCCCCATGAGCGCCGATTGCGCAAGCGGCAGGAGCCCAAGCGGGGGGACGCGCTCGGGTTCTTGCGCGACGAGTGCGGCCTCGCGCGTATTCCAGGTCTTCAAGAGCTCAGCTGACGGCAGGCAGCCTATGAGCCCCGGGTGCATGATGCCGGCAAACTCCACACCCGGTATGTGCCGGGAACGCGTGTAGATCCCATTGAAATCCCAGCAGGCCTTGCGCGCCTCCGGGTAATGGTCCACCAGGAAACCTCCGCCATTCTCGCGGGCAAAAAGACCCGTAAAGCCCCAATTGGATCCCTGAATGACGCCGACATCCAAAATGTCGACGACCAGAAGGTCGCCAGGCTCCGCACCTTCGACCGCGATCGGGCCACTCAGATAATGGACGCGGGTGAGATCGACGTCGCGGATGTCGCGCGCATGATCATTGTTGCCGATCTGACCGCCAGTCCAGTCGAGACACTCGACCCGAAAATTGTCTCCGGGCTTGACGCGAGCGACCATGGGGAGGTCGGGGTGCCATCGATTATGAATCACACCGTCCTGGTCGCCAGGCGCCTTCGTGAGATCGACGTGTATAAGGGTCTCGATCATTTGTGGTCCTCCGTGAAATAGATATCGTGGCGATGATTGGACGACGTTTCATCACGAACCTAAATACGTTGGATGACGTATGACCATCATTGGTGCATGCGCACCAGGGCGGCGCGCGGATCCGCTACGGCGCACTGCATCTGCGCGGTTTCGACGCATGGCACGCGCCGTGCATAAGGTCGTGGGAGTGGGGACGGCGCCACGCGCCCCTGCTCGATCGCTCGCACAAGATGCGCCAGATGCCGAGGATACGCATGGATCCAGGAATTCCCGTTCGCCTCGTAAAGACCCGTCGCGACTACAACACCTGGGCGGCCAACGAGACGCTTGAGGACTACGCCCTGCGCTACGCGCCGGCCAGCTTCCGCAAATGGTCGGCCTTTCAGGTCGGTAACACGGCGTTCGGGGCGGTGTCCTTTCTCGTGCTCGAGGCGATCGGCGGGGCGCTTGTGATCCACTTTGGTTTCGTGAACGCCCTCTGGGCGATCTTCGCAAGTGGCCTTTTGATATTCCTAACGGGACTGCCTATCGCCTACTACTGCGCCCGCTACAACGTCGACATTGACCTTTTGACGCGCGGCGCAGGCTTCGGATACCTCGGGTCTACGGTCACATCTCTGATCTACGCCTCGTTTACGTTCATCTTTTTTGCGCTGGAGGCGAGCGTCATGGCCTTCGCGCTCCGTATGGCCTTTGACATCCCCTTCACCTACGGGGCGATCATAAGCGCGCTCTTTGTCATTCCGTTTGTGACCCACGGCATCAGCACCATAAGCCGTCTGCAGGCCTATACCCAACCTGTGTGGCTTGTGCTGATGGCGATCCCGCTCATCGATGCGCTGCGTGACTCGCGCATGCTGGCGGCCTTTACACACTATGGCGGCCAGGCCCACGCCCAACATTTCACGCCGCTGCTCTTCGGGGCCGGCGTCAGCGTGTGCCTGTCGCTCATGGCGCAGATCGGCGAACAGGCCGACTATCTGCGTTTCATGCCAGCGCCTACCCCCGGCCGACGCCTGGGCTGGTGGACCACCGTAATCACAAGCGGCGCCGGCTGGATCGTGCCCGGCATGATCAAGCAGCTTGCCGGCGCCCTGCTCGCCTTCTGGCTCATCCACCGGGGCATGGACGCCGGGACCGCGGACCAGCCTACGCAGATGTATCTGGTCGCCTACCGTGCGGCGCTCGGGCCCGTGCCGCTTGCGCTCACGGCGACCATCACTTTTGTCATCCTCTCGCAGCTCAAGATCAACGTGACCAACGCCTACGCGGGTTCGCTCGCTTGGTCGAATTTCTTCTCGCGACTCACCCATGCCCACCCGGGTCGCGTGGTGTGGCTCATCTTCAATGTCGCGATCGCGCTTTTGCTCATGGAACTGCGTGTGTTCGCAGCCCTAGTTCACGTCCTGGATCTCTTTGCGGGATTCGTGGCGGCCTGGATTGGGGCGCTGATCGCCGACCTCGTCATCAATAAGCCGCTGGGCTTAAGCCCGCGCGGCGTCGAGTTTCGGCGGGCCTACCTCTACGACATCAATCCGGTCGGCGTGGGCGCGACCGCAGGCGGCGCGCTCCTGGGCCTTATTGCCCACATCGGGGCCTTAGGCCCGCTCGCCGCGGCCTTCTCGCCAGTCGCCGCACTCGCCGCGGCCTTCGTGCTATCGCCAATCATCAGTGCCGCCACCGGCGGCCGCTATTACCAGGCACGGGGGCTCCATCCGACCGAGGGCACCTGCGCCCTCTGCCGGACACCCTTCGCCCCCCAGGACATGGCCCACTGCCCGGCCTACGAGGGCGCGATCTGCTCGCTCTGCTGCACCCTCGAGTCGCGCTGCCGCGATGCCTGCAAGCCGCACGCCCAGGCCCGCCAGCAACTGGCAGCTTGGCTTGCGCCCATCTTCCCGACGCTCACCAACGACGGCTTCACCTCGCGGCTTACGCGCTTTCTGGTCGTTTTCGGGGGTGCGCTACTCACGACCGCCGCCATTCTCGGTACCCTTTACTACCAGGGTCAGCTGTCGGCCGGCCCCTTCCGCTCGGCGCTCACGGCGTTTGCCGTCAAGACCTACGCGGCGCTCGCCGTGACCTTGGGGCTGGCCTCGTGGTGGTGGGTCTTGACCCTGGAGAGTCGCCGCCGCGCGGAAGACGAAAGCCTGCGTCACAACGCCCTCCTAGCCCAAGAGATCGCCGAACACGCCGCCACCCATGAGCAACTCAAGGCGGCCTATGGCGCCTTGGACGAGGCCAACCGCGCCAAGCGCCGCTTCATCTCACATATGAGCCATGAGCTGCGCACCCCCTTGAACAGCCTCTTGGGCTACACCGAGATCCTCCTACAAAATCCGGTATTCGGCCCCCCCGAACGCCGGGCGCTCACCATCATGCAAGATAGCGGTCTGCATCTGCGCCACCTCATCGAAGACATTCTCGACGTGGCGCGTATTGAATCGGGACGAGTCACCCTCGACCGCACCGACGTCGCATTGGGGGCGCTGCTCACCGACGTCCTCGACGCCTTCCGCGCCGAGGCCCTCGGGCGCGGCCTCGATCTCACGCTTGCCACCGAGGGACCACTGCCGGCCCTCATTCACGCCGACGAGAGGCGGCTGCGACAGATCCTCCTCAACCTCATCGGCAACGCCCTGAAGTTCACAAGCAAAGGGGGCGTCACAGTCCGCGTCTTCTATCGCCATCAACTCCTGCATATCGCCGTGACCGACACGGGGCCAGGACTTAGCCCCGAGGAGATGGGCGCCCTGTTCCAACCCTTCTTCCGCGGACCCGCAGCAAGTACCGCAGGCCAAGGAGGGTGCGGGCTTGGGCTTACGATTACCAAGATGTTGGTCGAGGTCATGGGCGGCGACATCCGCGTCGACAACACGCCGCAAGGGGCAACCTTTCGGGTGCGCCTCTACTGCGCCTCGCGTCAGGCCGCAGCCACCGCAACCATCGCTTCCCGCCCGACTCCACCAAGCCTACCGACCATGGCGCCACCCGCACACCCTACGCCGGCCACCGCGTCCACCGTGGTGCCTCCCGCCCGGGAAGACGTCTTGGTGCTGCTCGAGCAGGCGCGTCTTGGCTATGTGAAGGGTCTGATCGGGCAGCTCGAGAGCCTCGTTGCGCGCGATCCCCGCCACCGGGCCTTCGCCGAACGCGTCCTCGCGCTCGCCCACGGCTTTCGCATGCGCGAGATCATGGTCTACCTGGAGGCCATCAATCATGACGCCCCTTGATACCACGATCCTGGTAGTCGACGACCACATCCCGAACCTGGCCTTCCTCACCGACGCCCTGTCGGCCGCCGGGTACCGCGTGCTGGTGGCCGTAGACGGTCAGGAGGCCCTCGATCGGCTCGCCGTCACGCGTCCCGACCTGATCCTGCTCGACGCCCTCATGCCCATCCTGGACGGCTTCGAGACCTGCCGGCGACTGAAAGCGACACCTGCCTACGAGTCGATCCCCGTGATCTTCATGACCGCGCTCGGCGAGCCCGAACAGATCGTCCAGGGCCTCGGCCTAGGCGCCGTCGACTACATAACGAAACCCGCCCATCCGGAGGTGGTGAAGGCGCGGATCGCAAGCCATGTGAACGCCTCCCGCTCCTCGGCGCTGGCGCGCGAGGCCTTGCTGCAAAGTGGCCAGTTGCCGATTGCCGTCGACGCGAACGGCGACCTGATCTCCGGCACCACCGAGGCGCGCCGCTGGCTCCACGACTACGGCGTGACCTGCCAGGATCTGGCGTCGTGGCTCGCCGCCTTGGCCGAACCCGGGCCCCGGAGCGCCCCCCTCGTGCGCCGCCATGAAGACCGGGCGCTCTATATCAACCTGCTCGGCCGTAGCGGACAGGCCGTGCTCTTGCTCCTGCGCGAAGAGGACCCGCGGCGCGCACGCCAAGCGCTCGCCCGCGATTTCGCTCTCAGTAGCCGCGAGGCCGAGGTCCTTGTGTGGGTCGCCTACGGCAAGACCAATGCCGACATCGCGACTATCCTCGACATGAGCCCGCGCACCGTCAACAAACACCTCGAGCACATCTTCCTAAAAATGGGAGTCGAGACGCGGAGCGCAGCCACCGCCCTCGCGCTCCGCCGCCCTCTGGGGACATCCGCCACAAACGCCCCCTAATCCCCAGCTGGCGCCCGCGCGCCCATCGCCCGCCATCGTCTGAGCCCGCTTCTGCGTGCTCCGATGGGGAGGAGATCACGGGGCCCGATCCGGCGGACCCTTAAGGTCCAGTCCGGTCGCACCCCCGCAACCCGGGCCATGCGCCGCCCCCGGGGCGACAACGGCCCGGCCCCAGCGCGGCCGCCGGGGCAGAGAATCGCTCTTTCGTTTATAATCGCGCATTCGGCCCGGAGGTCGGGCCCGGCGGCATCACCCCGCCCGTACCATCATCTTTTATCTCTTTTCTTTAAGGATCGCTTGCATGCATACAGGGACTACGCTTACCCAATTCATCATCGAAGAGCAACGCCGCGTGGTAGGCGCGACCGGCGACTTCACGTCGCTTCTGAACGACATCGTGACCGCGATCAAGGTTATTTCGAACGCCGTCAACAAGGGCGATCTCATGGGGGTCCTCGGATCCGCCGGCAGCGAGAACATCCAGGGCGAGACCCAAAAGAAGCTCGACGTCATCACCAATGACGTCATGCTCCAGTCCAACGAATGGGCGGGGCATCTGGCGGCCATGGCCTCCGAGGAGATGGAGGACATCTACCCGATACCGAGCCAATTCCCGCGCGGCAAGTACCTCCTGGTCTTCGATCCTCTCGATGGATCCTCAAACATCGACGTGAACATCTCGGTCGGGACCATCTTCTCGGTCCTGCGCTGCCCCGAGGGGGTCACGTCACCCACCGCCGCCGACTTCCTCCAGCCCGGCACCCAACAGGTCGCGGCCGGCTACGCCCTTTACGGGCCCTCGACCATGCTCATGCTGACCACAGGCCAAGGCGTGAACGGCTTTACCCTGGACCGCGACGTGGGCGAGTTCCTGCTCACGCACCGCAACGTACGCATCACACCCGACACGCGCGAGTTCGCGATCAACACCTCGAACGAGCGATTCTGGGAAGAGCCGGTGCAGCGCTATGTGCAGGAGTGCCTGCAGGGCAAGGAGGGGCCGCGCGGCGAGAACTTCAATATGCGTTGGGTCGCCTCCATGGTGGCCGAGGTGCACCGTATCCTGATACGCGGCGGGATCTTCATGTATCCAAAGGACACCAAGGACCCGAAGAAGGCCGGCAAGCTGCGCCTCATGTACGAGGCCAACCCCATGTCCTTCATCGTCGAGCAGGCGGGCGGCCTGAGCTCCACCGGCCGCGAACGGATCATGGACATGCAGCCGACCGGTCTCCATCAGCGCGTCCCCGTCATCCTGGGCTCGCGCAACGAGGTAGAACGCGTCATCTCCTACCACAAGGCGTAAGAAGGGCCCATCGCCGAAACCCCGAGGCGCTCCGTAAGGGCCCTGGGGGATTCGGTGGTCCCCACGGCAACACCGGCTGCGGACCCACCCAACTCCCGGGATCCGCGGCCGGTCGCGCTACCCGCCACAAGAGGCACGGGTCGGAGTCTATCTCCGCCTCGAGCCGCCTGCCGGCGCGAAAAGCGCTAAAGCGCCCCAGGACACCTTAAGGATCATTCACCCCGCAAAGGCCCCTGCCCTCGCGATCCTCACCGACATCCACAACAAGCCGGCCTCCGGGATTTCTGTGTGTGGGCCGTTCGAACACTGACGCGTCATAGAGCCACGCGGGCAGGAATGTTTTGGGGATGTTTCCACATACCCCGCCCTCATCTCTATGCCGCTCCTCCCACAGGCCCTAGGGGCGCTCGCTATCGAGATGCGCCATTTGGGGCTCCCCATAACGGGCGCCGGCGGCTACTCCTTCCGGAAAGGCCCGATCCAAGGCCTCAAGCTCCGCAGGCGAGAGCGTGATGGCAAGCGCC
>NZ_JBTRWP010000042.1:0-23527 GCF_054609335.1 Acidiferrobacter sp.
CGCATGGGCCGGAAACGCGCGCAAAAATCCGGCTCGCCCGGATCGGCCGGGGGCCAGACCGACCAGTCGACGCACGGATCGCCCATCACGACGCCCCCGCCGATGCGCGACGCCACGACCTCGCTCGCCACCACCACGGTCCCGAGCGACAAGAGGTCGGCTGACTGTGCGTTGACCCAGATGACCGGACAGGAGGCCGCAGCCGCCAAAGCCCGCGCCCGCGGCTCATCGTCGAGACAAAGGAGGCAACGGGGCTGCAATCGGGAGAGGATGCGGGAAGCGCTCAGCATGGGCAGGCGCGCCCACGGTAAGGGCCCTTCATAGTCGCCTTCGTCCAGGACTAAGAGCGCAAGCGGGCCGGCCTGCGCCTCTTGCAGGGCGCTCAAAAGCCCATGGGCGGCCTGCGCATTGTCCGTCGTCGCGACAACCCAACAGGCGTCAGGCAACGGCGATCGGCCGGGCCAGTACCATTGCGCAAGACGCAATAGGGGCGCGCTCGCCATCGCGCTACCAGTGCACCAGGTGAACCTCCGGAAGCGGCCGGCCGAGGCACAGCGCGCCCACGGCCCGAAACCGCTGCGGAAGGTCCGTCACATAGTATTCGTGCGCGGGCTCCTCGGAGGTCTCGCGCCGAAGATCCTGGGCTGTGAGCAGCTCCGCGACACGCAAGGCCGTGGTCTCCGCCGAATCGACGAGCATGGTCGCGGGGCCCGCGAGCCGCGCGAGCAGGGGCTTCAGCAACGGATAATGCGTACAGCCAAGCACCAGGGTATCGACCCCCTGAGCAAGCACCGGCCGCAGGTATTCCCGGGCGGTAAGCTCCGTGACGGGATGGTCGAGCCAGCCCTCCTCCACGAGCGGCGCAAACAAAGGGCAGGCCTGGGACACGACACGCGCATCGGGAGCGTGCACACCGATCGCGCGCTCGTAGGCCCCTGAGTTGACCGTGGTGAGGGTCGCGAGCACGCCTATGCGCCGCGAGCGGCTCGAGGCGGCGGCGGCCCGCGCGCCGGCGTCGAGCACGTCGACTACCGGGACCGGGGACAGGTTCGTCACGACCGGGAGGGCGACCGCCGCCATGGTATTGCAGGCGACGACCAGCATCTTGACGTCGCGCTTCAGTAGAAAGTCCGTGATCTGCGCGGCGTAACCCGCGACCGTCTCTGGCGATTTTGTTCCGTAGGGAAGTCGGGCGGTGTCCCCGAAATACACGATGCGCTCATTGGGGAGGGCCGACATCAAGGCGTGCGCGACCGTAAGCCCGCCGATACCCGAATCGAATACCCCTATGGGCCGGTCGCGGTTCACGACGACACGAACGCGCCTGCCGCGGAGCACGCGCACCTTTCGCAATGGAGGAGGGGGATCGGCACGGCGGCATTTTACCAGCTATGACGCGCAAATGCAGCGCGACGGATGCGTCCCGCTAGTAGGTCATATTGCGCAGAGAGTCGCCGAGCCCGCCCTCTTTTGCGCTCTTGCTGCTCAGTTTGATGCGCAGCCTGAGGTCGTTTTGTGAATCGGCATTGAGCATGGCCTCCTCGTAACCTATAAGGCCCGCCTCGAACAGGCCGAACAGGGCCTGATCGAAGGTCTGCATGCCCGCCTCCTCAGACTTGGCCATAAGCTCCTTGATGCCGTGGACCTCGCCTTTCAGGATGAGGTCCGCGATCAAGGGGGTGTTGATCATGATCTCGACCGCCGCGACCCGCCCCTTGCTATCCTTCCGCGGTATGAGGCGCTGCGAAACCACGGCCTTCAGGTTCAAGGAAAGGTCCATCAGCAGTTGGCTGCGCCGGTCTTCCGGGAAAAAGTTGATGATGCGATCGAGCGCCTGATTCGCGCTATTGGCGTGCAGCGTGGTGAGACATAAGTGGCCGGTCTCGGCGAACGCGATCGCGTAGTCCATCGTCTCGCGGGACCGCACCTCGCCTATGAGGATCACATCGGGCGCCTGCCGCAGGGTGTTCTTCAGCGCGGTATCGAACGAGTCCGTGTCGACCCCCACCTCCCGCTGCGTGATGATGCAGCTCTTGTGCTCATGCACAAACTCGATCGGATCCTCAATCGTAATGATATGGCCGCTCGAATATTCGTTGCGGTACCCCACCATGGCAGCAAGCGACGTGGACTTACCGGAGCCCGTGGCGCCGACGAAGATCACAAGTCCGCGCTTGGTGAGGGCAATATCCTTAAGTACCGCCGGGAGATTCAATTCCTCGAAGTGCGGGATGCGGGTCTCGATCTTGCGCAACACCATCCCCACCCGCTGCTGCTGACGAAAGACGTTGACGCGAAACCGCCCCACACCTTGCGGACTGATCGCGAAATTGCATTCGTTCGTTTCCTCGAACTCGGTGCGCTGCTCCTCATTCATGATGCTGTAAACGAACTGACGGGCCTGCTCGGCGGTCAGCGGCTGGCGCGTCACGGGTGTGAGACTTCCATCCACACGCAAACTCGGCGCGACCCCGGCTGTGATATACAGGTCCGAGGCCCGCTTCTCGACCATAAGCCGTAGGAGATCAAGGAAGCCCATCCTACCTCCGCGCGGCGGCGGGCGCCGCGTTGTTATTCGCGAACGAGTCCTTGTTGGCCGCCTTGCCGCGCGCCTCCTCGACCGACACCTGGCGCGAGCGCACCATCTCCATGAGGCACTGATCGAGGGTCTGCATACCCACGGACTGGCTCGTTTGAATCGCCGAATACATCTGCGCGATCTTGTTTTCGCGTATGAGGTTACGAATCGCCGGCGTGCCGATCATGATCTCGTGGGCAGCCACGCGGCCGCCGCCGACCTTTTTCAGAAGCGTCTGCGAGATTACGGCGCGCAAGGATTCCGACAGCATCGAGCGCACCATCTCCTTCTCGGCGGCCGGGAACACATCGACCACGCGATCTATGGTCTTGGCGGCGGAACTCGTGTGCAAGGTGGCGAACACGAGGTGACCGGTCTCAGCCGCGGTGAGCGCCAGGCGGATGGTCTCCAGATCGCGCAATTCACCCACCAGGATCACATCCGGATCTTCACGCAGCGCCGAACGCAAGGCGTTTTCGAAACCAAGCGTGTCGCGATGGACCTCGCGCTGATTAATAAGGCAGTTCTTGCTCGTATGCACGAACTCGATCGGGTCCTCGATCGTCAGGATGTGTTCGCGTCGGCTCTCGTTGACGTGGTCTATCATAGCCGCGAGCGTGGTCGACTTGCCCGATCCCGTGGGCCCGGTCACGAGGACGATACCGCGCGGCTGATCGGCGATCTGCTTGAAGATTCCGGGCGCATTCAATTGCTCGAGGGTGAGCACCTTGGACGGGATGGTCCGGAACACCGCGCCTGGGCCGCGGTTCTGATTGAAGGCATTGACGCGAAAGCGCGCAAGGTTCGGCAGCTCGAACGAGAAATCACATTCGAGCCGTTCCTCGTACTCCTTTTGCTGCTTGTCGTTCATGATATCGTAGACCATATTGTGCACGGCGCGCTCATCCAAAGGGTCTACGTTGATGCGCCTGACGTCTCCATCGACGCGGATAAGGGGCGGCAGTCCGGCCGAAAGATGCAAATCCGACGCGTTCTGTTTGTAGGCGAAGGCCAGGAGTTCCGCGATATCCATGAGTCGTAAGCCACCAGGATGGAGAATATCTTTGAAGTATAACGGGCAGAAACGCAGAGACAAGGCGGGCTTTTCCTGGACGACGAGTCCCCTTACACTGAGCTCATGCACAACCTCTCAATAGGTATCATAGGCGCGGGCAATATGGGCCTTGCGCTGGCATCGGGGCTCAGGGCCAAAGTGGCGCCGGGGCGGCTTGCGGTGTCCGATCCACATTCCGACAAACGGCAGACAATTCAAGAGATGGGGCTTACCGTCCACGCCGACAACGACGCCCTGGTGGCGGATGCCGACCTCCTCGTGCTCGCGGTCAAACCCCAGGGACTGCGGGCGCTCTGCCTGGCGATCGCGCCGGCGGTCCAGCGCCGGCAGCCGCTGATAATCTCGGTGGCGGCAGGCGTGCGCACAGCCGATATAGACCGTTGGCTTGGGGGCGGGGTCGCCGCCGTCCGCGCCATGCCCAACACGCCGGCCTTGATCAACGCCGGCGTAAGCGTCCTCTGGGCAAACGATCGCGTGACCAAGGCGCAGCGGGATGCGGCGACAGCCGTGCTCGCCGCCGTATCCGAGGTGTTCTGGGTGGCAGATGAGGAGCTCATGGACGCGGCCACGGCGGTCTCCGGCAGCGGGCCTGCCTACCTCTTCCTGTTGATCGAGGCGCTCACCGCAGCCGGTGTCAGGGCCGGCCTCCCCCACGAGCTCTGCGCCGCCCTGGCGGCGGGGACCGCGGCGGGTGCCGCGCGCATGGTGCAGGGCGCCCCAGGGGATGCCGCTCTGCTGCGTGCACGGGTGACCTCGCCCGGAGGTACCACCGAGCAGGCCATCAAGCGCCTACTCGACGACGGCTTCATGGAGATGTTCGCGCGCGCCATACAGGCAGCCTGCGACCGCTCACGGGCACTCGGCGAACAGCTGGGGGCTGCATGAGCTACCTGAGCCAGGCCCTGGCCTTTCTAGTCGACACCCTGTTTGGGATGTATATCCTCTTGGTGTTGCTGCGTTTCCTGCTGCAGCTCACCCATGCCGACTTCTACAACCCCTTCAGCCAGTTCATCGTGCGCGTGACCAACGGCCCGCTCATGCCGCTACGGCGACTGATACCGGGCTTCTATGGGATTGATTTCGCATCGGCTGTGCTGCTGATCATGCTCGAGGCCGTGCGCATCACCTTAATGACGCTCCTCGGCGATCAAACCCCTCGGTTCGCAGGCATCCTGATCCTGAGCTTCGCCGATCTGATCCAGCTCATCCTCTATGTCCTGATCGGCGCAGTTTTCGTGCGGGTACTCATGAGCTGGGTCAGCCCGTATGGCGATCATCCCTTCACAGACCTCGCCGCGCATCTGACCGAACCATTCATGCGCCCGGCCCGGCGCCTGTTGCCCCTGATCTCGGGGATAGACCTTTCGCCCGTGCTCGTGGTGATAGGGCTCGAGCTCGTTGCCATACTCGTCGTGCACCCGCTCCACCACCTCGGTCGCGTGCTCCTGACATGACGACGGCCCCCCACAAAAAAAGGGGGGTTCCTGGCCTCACAGCTTCGGTTCCTGCTTCACAGAGACTGGCCATGCCGCCTTATAGCCACACAGGACTTACGGCCTTCCCCCAGGCGCGCCCTGCCCGTCCCGCGATCAACCGCTTGCCCTCTCACATCAAGACGCGGGCCGCCGCGCTGCACGTTGTAGGTAATCAGGCTAAAGCTCGCCGACCAGCCCAGGAGAAGCAGAACCAGGCACCATCCCGCCCCGGCATCGATACCGGGGCCTTCCGCGCCCCATGAGGAAGCGGATCGTAGCCCTCGCGCTTGAGTTGCTCGTGGCGGCCGCCCTCATCCTGGTCGGCAACGCCTACCTCACACGCGGCGCCTCCGAGGGGCGCGCCCCTGCCCTGCCGGAGGCATCCCTGAACGGACGCACACCGCGCCTGGGGGTCGGGAGACCTGTCCTGGTCGATTTCTTCGCAGACTGGTGTCCCATCTGCCGCGCAGATCAAGGAGCGGTGCAGGCGGTTGCCCGCCGCGCGACGGTCGTGGTCGTGGCAACCCAATCCAAGGCCTCGGCGATCCGGGCCTTTGCCAAGCGCCATCACTGGCGGACGCCTGTCGTCTTCGATCCCGAAGGCCGCGTGGCCCGGCGTTACGGTGCGCGCGTCCTGCCGATGGCTTTTATTCTCGGACCACGCGGCACCATCCGCTTCGTCGTGGCCGGCTACACGACCGCAGCGGGCCTACGCGCGCGCCTATGGCTCGCGGGTGCCGGTCTTTGAGGGCGCCCTATCCTGAATCGTTCAGCTGCCTGCGGTAGTACCAGCGCTGAATGATCACGAGGAGCGCCGCACCCAAAAAAGCGCCGGCCGGGAGCCAGGCCAGAGGCGGCGGCAGAAACTCCGCGCACAGCCACCCGGCCACCGTATAGAAAACAGGCAAGACCTCGTATAGAAATCTCGGATACACACCCCACCTCCCCAGGCGCCCCTGCCCTCGCAAGCGATATGCCGTTCGTTTCCCGCGCGACGCGGGTCCGAAACCTCTTGCTTGTTGTATGATGGCTACTCACCCAGGGGAGGTATTATGGCCACGATTGAGGCAACCAAGGCAAATTTCGAGCAACTGATCGACGAGAACGCGTTCGTCATTGTCGATTTCTGGGCACCTTGGTGCGCTCCGTGCCGGGCCTTCGGGCCCATCTTCGAGGAGGCCTCGGACCGACACAAGGACATCGTCTTCGTCAAGATCAACACTGAGGCCGAGACCGAGCTTGCCGCCCATTTCCAGGTCCGCTCCATCCCGACCCTCATGATCTTCCGTGACCAGATTATTCTGTTCGCCCAGCCCGGCAGCCTTCCCAAGCAGGCCCTGGAAGACGTCATAGGGCAGGTCCGCGAAGTCGACATGGACCAGGTACGCCGCGAGGTGGCAGACGAGGCCGAGCATGACCATGGGTGCTGCGGTCATGACCACGGCGACGGGGACCACCACCATTAGGCCATTGCGACCCCATCCTTGAGCCAGTACACTGCGGGCTTTGCGTGATCCCGTGGATTCGTGAAGCCCATTCCCCCAGATTCCGTGGGACTGGTGACCCCAGCCCGCTTGCGATTTCCGGAGCCGCTGGCGCTCGCAAGCGGCGGCGTCCTGGCGAATTATGAACTCGTTTACGAGACCTACGGGACGCTGAACGCCGAGGCGAGTAATGCCGTGCTCGTCTGCCATGCCTTGAGCGGCAGCCATCACGTCGCCGGTTACCATAGCGAAGACGACAAAAGGGCGGGTTGGTGGGAACACCACGTTGGCCCCGGCAAAAGCCTCGACACCCAGCGCTTCTTCGTCGTGGCCTGCAACAACCTCGGCAGCTGTTTTGGCTCGACGGGCCCGGCATCGATCAACCCGGCGACCGGTCGCGCCTTCGGCCCAGATTTTCCCATGGTGACGGTTCGCGACTGGGTCGAAAGCCAAGCGCGGCTCGCCGATCGGCTTGGGATTCGTCGGTGGGCGGCGGTCGTGGGGGGCAGCCTCGGGGGCATGCAGGCCCTGCAGTGGGCGATCGACTACCCCGGGCGCGTGGCGCACGCCATCATCATCGCCGCCGCGCCTAAGCTCACGGCCCAAAACATCGCCTTTAACGAGGTGGCCCGGCAAGCGATACTGACCGATCCCGACTTTCATGACGGGCGGTTCTATGACCATGGCACGGAGCCCCGCCGGGGCTTGCGCATAGCGCGCATGCTCGGACACATCACCTATCTCTCCGATGACATCATGCGCGAGAAATTTGGGCGCGATCTGCGGGGGGGCAAGATCAACTTCGACTACCAGGTGGCCTTCGAGGTCGAAAGCTACCTGCGCTATCAAGCCGACAGCTTCGTGGGGCACTTCGACGCGAACACCTACCTGCTCATGACCAAGGCCCTCGATTATTTCGACCCGGCGGGCAACACGGAAGGGCGTCTCGCGGCCGCGCTTGCACCCGTGAAGGCCGACACCCTGGTGCTGGCCTTCACAAGCGACTGGCGATTCGCCCCGGCGCGGTCCCGCGAGATCGTCAAGGCCCTTCACGACAACGATCTCAACGTAAGTTATGCAGAGATCAAGGCCGCCCATGGCCACGACGCCTTCCTGATGCCGATACCGCGCTACGTCGAGATCCTCCGGTCCTATATGGATCGCGTGTCCATGGGCCTCGCCACATGAGTCCGGTACGTCTCGACTTTCGTATCATCGGCGACTGGATAAAACCGCAAAGCCGCGTCCTGGATCTAGGTTGCGGCGACGGCTCCCTGCTCGCCTATCTCGCCCAAAGCAAGGGGGCGAGTGGCTATGGGCTCGAGATCGACGACGCCCATGTCAGTGAGTGCATCCGGCGTGGCGTCAATGTCATTCAAACCGACCTCGACGCGGGCCTGTCCGAGTTCGACGAGCGCTCGTTCGATTTCGTGGTGCTGTCGCTCACCCTTCAGGCGGTGCGCTATCCCGACCGCCTGCTGCGGGAGATGCTGCGCGTGGGTACCGAGGGCATTGTCACCTTCCCCAACTTCGGCCACTGGCGCGCCCGCTGGCAACTCGGCGCCCTTGGCCGCATGCCCGTGTCAGCGGCCCTCCCGCACGAGTGGTACAGCACACCAAACATCCACCTCTGCACGCTGCGCGATTTCGAGCGGCTCTGCAAGCGCGAGGAGATAGAGATCCTCGAGTCGCAGGTGGTCGACCACGCCCACAGGCGGCGCCTCGCTTTGCGACTCTTTCCCAACACCCTAGGTGAAATCGCCCTCTACAGGTTTCGGCGTGCGCGACTACCTTAAGCGGCGCGACGTCCGCGCGCGGCTCTTCTGGATTGCCGTCTTGTATGTGGCCGAGGGCCTGCCATTTGGGCTCTTCAGCGACGTCTTTCCGGTCGCGTTCCGCGAAGCCCATGCGCCACTCTCAGAGATCGGCGTCATAAGCCTCCTTGGGCTCCCCTGGACCCTCAAATTCCTCTGGGCACCCGCCATCGACCACTTCCGCCACCATCGCTTGTGGATGCTCGGCGCAGACCTGCTCATGGCGCTCACCTTGGCGCACCTCGCCTGGGATCGCGGGGCGGGACCCGAGGCACTGGTGGCCATCGGGTTTTTCACGGTGTTCTCCTCGACCAACGACATCGCCATAGACGGCTACAGCCTCGAACTGCTTGAGGTCGAAGAGATGGGTATAGGTAACGGCCTGCGCATCGGCTTCTACCGCGCCGGCATGCTGGCCGCGGGCCTCGTACTGATCGCAAGCACCTATGTCGGTTGGCGCTATGCCTATCTCCTTGCCGCCGTCTTGCTGGTGGTGGACGGACTGGTCTGTCTGCGCGCCCCCAAGGAGCGGGTACGCCCGACCGTCGACCGGCAATCCCTGGGAGAGGAACTCGCCTCCTTGAGTCGCCGCCCTAAGGCGCTCGCCCTGGTGCTGGCCCTGCTCCTGGGCGCCCTGTGGCTTATCAACGACACCTTACATTGGTCGCGCAGCATCCCCCATCTGTTCGTCTATGCCATCGTAGTCGCCGTGTTGGTCTGGGCGCCAAGCCTCTGGCGGCGCCATCCGGGCGTCCCGCAGGCCTCCGACGGCCCGCTCTTTGGGGCCCTGCTGGAAATGACGGCCCGTCCCGGGATCGCCGCCGTATTTGCCTTCATCGTCCTCTACAAGCTGGGCGACAGCGCCATCGGCTTCATGATCAAGCCGTTTTGGGTCGACCGCGGCTTCAGTGCCGCGCAGATCGGGGCCGTCTCGGTCATAGCCGGGATAGGCCTGTCCATCCTCGGGGGGCTCGCCGGCGGCTACATCACAGACCGCATCGGGATCTATAGAGCCCTATGGGCGCTCGGCCTCGTCCAGGTGCTCCCCAACCTCGGCTACGCGCTCTGCGCGCGCCTGCTGCCGCGCGCGAGCACGACGGCGACGATCCCCATGACTCACCAGATACTGCTCTACTCGGTAAGCGCTCTTGAATCGTTCGCAGCCGGCCTCGGCACGGCGGCCTTCCTGGCCTTCCTGATGGCGATCGTGCGCAAGGAGCGCGCCGCCACGGAATACGCCCTGCTGTCCTCACTCTTCGCCATCAGCCTGCGCCTGGCCGGTTTTGCGAGCGGCTTCGGGGCGCAAGACCTCGGCTACGCACCCTACTTCCTGCTGACCTTCCTGCTCGCGTTCCCCGCCTACTTCTTCTTGCCGGCGGCCGGACGCATGCTGGCCACCATGAACACCAGAACCGGAGAGCCCGCCGCATGAAGACCGCATCAAAGAGCCGCCAGGCCGGACGCAGGGACCCCTAGCCGCCGTGTTTCGGATCGTGACGGTCAATCTGAACGGCATCCGCTCGGCCTACACCAAGGGCCTTCTTGCCTGGCTCTCGGCACAGGATGCTGATGTCGTGTGCTTGCAGGAACTGAAGGCCCAGGAGGCGGATATGACGCCGGAAATGCGCGCGCCCGCAGGCTACAAGGGCTACTTCCATTGCGCCAGTAAACGCGGCTACAGTGGGGTCGGCATCTATACGAAAAAGACCCCGGACGAGGTCGTGGTCGGGGTCGGACGTCCCGACATCGATGAGGAAGGGCGCTATCTCGAGCTGGTATTCGGATCCTTGTCCGTCGTGTCTGTGTATCTGCCATCGGGATCGAGCGGGCCCGAGCGCCAGGCCGCTAAATTCGCCTTCATGGACCACTTCTTCCCGCGGCTGGCGGCACTCGCCCAGTGTGGTCGCGAGGTTGTGCTCTGTGGAGACTTCAATATCGCGCATCAGGAGATCGACCTGAAGAACTGGCGCGGTAATCGCAAGAACAGCGGCTTTTTGCCCGAAGAACGCGCGTGGCTCACCCGGGTCTTCACGGAACTTCGCTTCGTGGATGTCCATCGCCATCTGCGCCCATCCGACCAAGAAGCATGCTATACGTGGTGGAGCAACCGTGGGCAGGCCTATGCCAAGAACGTCGGGTGGCGCATCGACTACCAGATCGCGACCCCGGCCCTCGGCGCGCGGGCCCGCGATGTCCGTGTCTATAAAGAACAGCGCTTCAGCGATCATGCGCCGCTCATAATCGACTATGACCTATAGTAGCCGGGCGGCCCGGTAAGGCCGGGCGGCCCCTTGAGGATACCGACATGTCACGCATAAAAGCCGCATCCCTACACCTTGCGATCACGGTCATAGCGCTGGGCGCCGTTTTTGCGGTGGTTCGGACCTTTTGGTATCCGCACCCCTTGCTCACGGCCGATGGAGGATGGCAGGCCTTCGCGCTCTTGGCGGGCGCAAGCCTCGTGCTCGGGCCACTGCTCACCCTGGTCGTGTTCCGCTCCGGTAAGAAGAACCTGCGCATGGACCTGGCACTGGTGGCCTTCGCGCAAATCGTTGCATTCGGGTTTTGTACTCACCTCCTCTACGTGCGCCGCATCCAGATGGTCGTCTACTCACAGGGCGCCTTCCATGCCCTGGACCAGGCCCATATCGCGCTCATAGGGCCCAAGGGCCGCGCGCTCCTGCGGCGCCTGCCGGATAGACCCGCCTACGTCTATGTGCAACTTCCGCACAGCAAAAAGGCCATGCTCGGCGTGGAGATACGGACGTTGCAGGGCGAGCCGCCGATTTTCCTGCGCGGTTGGCGCTACCGGCCCTACACAGCGAGTGAACGCAAGAAAATGCTGACCCAGGGCTACCCGCTGGTGGCGATCGCGCGCAAAAACCCAATCGCGGCCCGCTTGCTGGCGCGTTTTCGCGCGGACCATCCGCGGCAGACGAAAAGCGTCTTCGTGCCCTTACGCGGGACCTATTCGAGCGTCATGCTCGCCTTCAACCCGCGGGACGGGCGGCTTGCGGGCATGCTCCCCTTCAACCCTGGCATCGGAGGACCCCACTCTTGAGCGACGCCCAAAACGCGTTTTTCGATCTCGCAGTCTCCTGCGGCGCGCTGCGTTTCGGGGATTTCACTTTGAAATCAGGCCGTCAGAGCCCCTACTTCTTCAACGCCGCGGCCTTCGCCTCCGGGCGCGCAATAACGGAACTGGGGCGCCTGTACGCGCGCGCCATCGGGGCCGCGGGTCTAGGCTTCGACATGGTATTTGGGCCCGCCTACAAGGGCATACCGCTCGCGGTGGCGCTCGCCATGGGGCTTGCCCTCGAATACGGCCACGATACCCCCTACAGCTTCAATCGTAAGGAGACCAAGGACCATGGCGAGGGTGGTATCACGGTGGGCGCACCCCTGCGCGGTCGGGTCCTCGTCATAGACGACGTCATATCCGCTGGGACCTCGGTCGGCGAGTCCGCGCGCATCATCGCCGAGGCCGGGGCGGTCATGGCGGGCGTCGTGATCGCCCTCGATCGTGAGGAGCGTGGGGCCACCGAGCACTCAGCGGCCTCCGAGGTGATGGCGCGCTACCAGATCCCGGTGATAAGCCTCGGGCGACTCTCGGGACTGCTCGCCTACCTGGATCGGCACGACACCCTCGCCCAATACCGCCCGGCGATCGCCGACTACCGGGCCCGTTATGGCGTGACAGACGAACCCAAAGGCTCCACCTGATCATGACGGGTGCGCCTACACCAACAAACGAATACCGACCCCGATCGTCAGGATTTCGAAGGCACGCTTGATCCACCGGTTGGAGGACCCGACCGCGATGTGGGCGCCGACATAGCTCCCGCTCAAGGCCCCCGCGAGCAGCCACGGCAACCATGACCAACGGATCTCGCCAAACGAGCCCAGGGTGGCGGCACCGCTCGCGTTCCAGGCAAGACCCACCAGGGCCAGGGTGTAGGCCACCGCTGACTTGTAGTCGAACCCGAACCACCGCACCAACCATAGGGTACAAAAGAGCCCGGTCCCCGAGGTTACCGAGCCGTTCAAAAGGCCAATGACGAAGAGACCGGCCCCGCCGAGAACCAGGCCGCGCCTATCCCGATGGCGCGCTACCGTGACCTGCCCGAGCTCACGGCGGCGCAGCGAATAGAGACCGAGCCCTGCCGTCAGCAGCCCCAGCACCACCCGTATAACGGTGCTCGGGATGGCCAGCACCCCAAGCGCCCCGAGAAAAACGCCGGGGAGGCCGGCGGCCAGGATCAGAAGGACGAAGCGCTTGTCCAGGACACCGCTCCGCCAATAACGCGTCCCGGCCCCCACGCCTAAGGCGACGCTCGCGACCTTGTGGGTAGCCAGGGCCTGGGGGTAAGGGAGACCCAGAAAAAGCAGCAAGGGCAGTTGGATCAGGCCCACGCCGCCCCCGGCGGTGGCGGCGAAGCCGTTGGCCACAAAGGCCACGCCCAACAACAGGAGAGGATGCTCGACCATTGACTTCTCGGGTATGCGCGTCTCTATTGTAACTCATGCCGTGCCCCTCCCGCGCCGCGTCTGTGCTTGCTCTGGTCCTGCTCGCGGGATGCGCGCAGCTGCCCTACGCGGCCGCCGCCATCTTCAAGTGCCGCTCCGCCAATGGACACTGGTCCTACGCCGACCGACCTCAGCCGAATTGTCGTGGCGGCTGGATTGTCCTCCAACCCCTACCGGCCCCGCGCCGGACGCGTCCGACCACCCCTGCCCGAGCCGCCCGCCGGCCATCGCCCCTCGCACGGCGTACCGCCCAACGGCGCCTGCGACACTGGCAGGCCACACTGAGCGCGCTGCGCGCGACCCGTGTCCCGCGCGACCACACGCTCGCCCTTTGGCGTGCCGAGGCCCTGCATATCGTCGTAGCCGACATCACAAAACTGCGTGGCGCCCTAGACCCACAAGGCCACCCGCATTCCCCCTAGGCCGCCATCGATGCCATTGAATGCGTTGTATTCCCACAACAATGTCGGAGGCGTCCGCGTCCCGCGCGGGCGCACTCCCTGACGACCCGCACGGTGTCAAAGGGGGGTTGCGCCGCGAGCAGCGGTTGGACCTTCCCAGTGGTCGAGCCTCCTCAATGACATGCGGCCCCATCCGACGCCTGTCAGGCGCGCCTTGCCAATATCCCATGGGCATCCCATAGTACCGAGTCGCACACGCCCCGAATTATTGACATTAGTCATTTAGTTTTTGCTTTTATAAAGGGGCTTTATCGGTTTGGCGTAAATCCTAATTAGTTTTACAAAGCGTAAGGTTATAGAGTCTCGCCAGCCGGGCACGCCCGGCATCCGTCCTAATAACCCGAGGAAAATCGTTCATGTCGAGATTGGTGAGACCTCACGGCAGCGCGGCACTGAAACCTCTCCTCCTGACGGGAGCGGCGGCAACCGCCGAAAAGGAACGGGCCAAAGGCCTCCCTACCGTGCCCATGACATCGCGCGAGACCGGGGACGTGATCATGCTCGGGATCGGCGGATTCACACCCTTGGATGGGTTTATGGGCCAGGCCGATTGGCGCGGCGTCTGTGACGACATGCGCCTCTCGACGGGCGTGTTCTGGCCCATCCCGATCACCCTATCGACAGACGAGGCCACCGCCGCAAAACTGAAGGTCGGATCCGAGGTGGCGCTGCTAGACAGCGAGACGCACGAGATCATGGCCACCATGAAGGTGACCGAGAAGTACACCATCGACAAGGCCCACGAGTGCCAGAGCGTATTCAAGACCACCGATCTCGCGCACCCTGGCGTCAAAATGGTCATGGAACAGGCGGCCGTGAACATCGCAGGCCCGGTCAAAGTCCTCTCACAAGGGGACTTCCCGACGAAATACGCGGGAACGTATATGACGCCGGCCGAGACCCGCGCACTCTTCGAGAGTAAAGGCTGGTCCACCGTCGCTGCCTTCCAAACCCGCAACCCCATGCACCGCTCCCACGAATACCTAGCCAAGATCGCCGTCGAAATATGCGACGGGGTCATGATCCACTCCCTCCTCGGTAAGCTGAAGCCCGGTGACATACCGGCCGAGGTGCGATCGAATGCGATCGCAAAGCTCATTGAAGTCGCATTCGTCAAGGACACGGTCGTGCAATCCGGCTATCCTCTCGATATGCGCTACGCCGGACCCCGCGAGGCGTTGTTGCATGCCCTGTTTCGGCAAAACTACGGCTGCTCCCATCTCATAGTCGGACGCGACCATGCGGGTGTCGGCGACTACTACGGACCCTTTGACGCCCACAAGATATTCGACGAAATCCCGGCGGGCGCGCTCGAAACCAAGCCCCTGAAGATCGACTGGACCTTCTGGTGCTACAAGTGCGGCAGCATGGCCTCGACCCGGACCTGCCCGCACGATGAGAAAGACCGCCTGCTTCTGTCAGGCACGAAACTGCGTAAAGCCTTGTCGGAAGGACAGGACGTCCCGGCGGAATTCAGTCGGCCCGAGGTCCTGGCCATCCTGCGAGAGTATTACGCCAACCTTAAAGACGATGAAAAGGTAGAGGTCAAGCTGAGCGGCCATTCAGCGAAATGAGGCTGAGCCTGGCCCCTTCTTTGGACACGTCTTTCATTTCTTTCAAAAGCGGAGTGAACCATGCCAACGTTTGTTCGCACTGATAAATGCGATGGCTGCAAGGGTCAAGACAAGACCGCATGCATGTACATCTGCCCCCACGACCTCATGTTGCTCGATAAAGACGGCTCCAAGACGGGCCATGCCATGAAGGCCTTCAACCAGGAACCCGAGCAGTGCTGGGAATGCTACTCGTGCGTGAAGATCTGCCCGCAGAACGCGATTGAGGCGCGCGCCTACGCCGACGTGGTGCCCATGGGCGGCTCTGTCCAACCGCTGCGGGGAACGGATTCGATCATGTGGACGATCAAATTCCGTAACGGCAACATGAAGCGCTTCAAATTCCCGATCCGCACCACACCGGAAGGATCGATCAACCCCTACGGCAACAAGCCCAAGGCGGACCTTTCCAAGCTCACGGAGATGGCGCTCTTCACCGAAGAAAAGTCGTATCCGTGCGACCGTAGTCAGCTGATCCGCGCCAAGTAAGGCGACGCGGTTTTGAAACGACACCCGGCGGTACGGGCCGTGATCCCGGGCCGGGGTCTCTCAATTAGGGTGGAACATGTCAACAGAAGCTACATTTGGTAATCCGCAGGTTGTCGAGGAGACCGTCGATATCCTTCTTATCGGCGGCGGTATGGCGGCCTGTGGCGCGGCCTACGAGATCATGCGCTGGACCGAAGGCACTGGGCTCAAGGTTAAGTTGGTCGACAAAGCCGCCATGGACCGCTCCGGCGCCGTGGCCCAGGGCCTGTCCGCCATCAACACCTACATGGGCGGCCAAGATCCGGCGGATTACGCGCGCATGGTGGCGAACGACCTTATGGGCATCACCCGTGACGACCTGGCGTATGACGTCGGCCGCCACGTCGACGACTCGGTTCATCTGTTCGAGGAGTGGGGCCTGCCGATCTGGAAGCAGCCAGGCGATGAAGACAAGCCGTTGAAAGATGGCGGCAAGCCGGTGCGCTCCGGTAAGTGGCAGATCATGATCAACGGCGAATCCTATAAGGTAATCGTCGCCGAAGCCGCCAAAAAGGCCCTCGGGATGGACAACATCCAAGAGCGCGTCTTCATCGTCAAGCTCGTGAACGACAAGAACGATCCCAAGCGTGTCGCGGGTGCGGTAGGCTTCAGCGTCCGCGACCACAAGGTCTATGTCTACAAGTTCAAGGCCTGTCTGCTGGTCGCAGGCGGCGCGGTCAACATCTTCCGTCCGCGCTCCGTCGGCGAAGGCACGGGCCGCGCCTGGTATCCAGTCTGGAACGCGGGCTCGACCTATGCGATGGCCGCCGAGGCCGGCGCCGAGCTCACCATGATGGAGAACCGTTTCGTGCCCGCCCGCTTCAAGGACGGCTATGGGCCGGTAGGTGCCTGGTTCCTGCTCTTCAAGGCGAAGGCCGTCAACGCCTTCGGCGAGGTCTACATGGAACGTAACAAGGAGATGCTGAAGCAGTATCCTCCTTACGGCTTGGCCCATGTGCCGGCGAGCTGCCTGCGCAACCATCTCATGCTCCACGAGATGAAAGAAGGCCGCGGCCCAATCTATATGGACACGCCGACGGCGCTTGCCAAGCTTGCTGAGACCATGACGCCGAAGGAGATCAAACACCTCGAGGCGGAGGCCTGGGAAGACTTCCTCGACATGTGCATCGGCCAGGCCGGGGTATGGGCGGGCGAGAACATCGAGCCCGAGAAGAAGCCCTCCGAACTCATGCCGACCGAGCCCTACCTGCTCGGCTCGCATTCCGGCTGCTCGGGCATCTGGGTCTCCGGCCCCGAGGATCTGGGCGCTCCCGATGACTGGCATTGGGGCTATCGCTCCATGACCACGATCAAGGGGCTCTTCACTGCTGGGGACGGCGTCGGCGCCTCGGGCCACAAGTTCTCCTCGGGATCCCATGCCGAAGGGCGCATTGCCGCCAAGGGCATGGTGAAGTTCGCGCTCGACAACAAGAGCTGGGTCCCGGAGCTTGACACCCCGGTCAACGACTTGGTCGAGGAAATCTATCGGCCGGTGCGGACCTTCCTCGAGCATAAGGACTACACGACGGCCATCGACATCAACCCGCACTACATCACGCCCAGGATGCTGCAGTTCCGCTTGCAGAAGATCATGGACGAGTATGTGGCGGGCGTTGCTACCTGGTACCAAACCAACGCCAAGATGCTCGCCGTGGCGGAAGAGAAACTCGAGATGTTGAAGGAAGATGCGCTGAAAATGCGCGCCAAGGATCTGCATGAGCTGCTTCGCGCGTGGGAGAACTACCACCGCGTGCTGGCGGCCGAGGCGCACATGAAGCACATCCAGTTCCGCGAGGAGTCGCGTTACCCAGGCTTCTACTACCGGATGGACTTCAACTTAGTCGACGAAGTGAACTGGAAGTGCTTCGTGAACTCGACCTATGACCGCAAGACCAAGAAGTGGAACGTGTTCAAGCGTCCCCATGTCGACCTCGTAGCCAAGCCAACCGCGGCCTAAGCGCGTTACGCAAGGCTTTAAAAGAGGTAGAATGAGGGGGTCCCGCGGGACCCCCTTTTTTTTCCGCCCTATCCCGCACCCAGACGAGGAACCCATGAACCAAGACTCCTCTGACACGCTCCCCCAAAGCCCCGTCACGCCGGTCAAGCTCGAGTTGGACGACACGTTCCAGTTCGCCTGTCACAAAGGCATCGGCTGCTTCAATAAATGCTGTCAAAGCATCGATATCCAGCTCACGCCCTACGACATCCTGCGCTTAAAAACACGGCTCGGCGTGAGTGCCCGCGAATTTCTTTTTGGTCACACCGTACCCTTCGAAATGGATGGGCACGGGGTGCCGGGTCTGAAATTACGGACGAAAGACGAATCGACGCAGTGTCCCTTCCTGACCGAGGAGGGCTGTGGTGTCTACGAGGACCGGCCAACCGCCTGCCGCTATTACGCGCTCGGGCTCATGTCGATGCGCAAAAAGGATTCGCCGATCGACGAGGACTCCTATTTCGTCGTCAAGGAAGATCACTGTCTCGGGCATTACGAGCCCCAGGTCCAGACCGTGCGGACCTATCGGCAAAGCCAGGGGGTCGACACCTACGACGAACTGAATCGCGAGTGGCGCCAAGTCATCTTGAAGAAACGCTCGTGCGGACCGACAATAGGCAAGCCGTCCGACCGCAGCCTGCAGCTCTTCTTTCTCGCGAGCTACGACCTGGACGGTTTCCGGGAATTCATGAACACGCCCTCCTTCGACGAGGTCTACGAGGTCGCCCCAGCGGAGCGCGAACAGCTCCGGCAAGACGATGTCGCGCTCATGCGCTTCGCGTTCCGGTTCCTAAAGCAGGCGCTCTTCGGCGAAAACACCATACCCGAGCGGGCCGACGCCAGGGACAAGCGTATGGCACGACGTAAGGAGCGCTTAGGCGAGGCGACGCCCTTGGATCAGCCCACCTAAACTAGGCCCGGCCTAGGACCGCGCGCCTTGTGCGAGCGGTCCTAGGCGGAGGGCTGGGCGGTGTGGTCGCGCAAAACGACGCCAGTCGCGGCTGCACGTCCTCGAGCCGCATGACCGATGCGCCAAGCGACGCCGCCAGCCGCTCGCCGCGGCACTTGGGCGGGCGCTTGCCGTACGGCATGTCGACACAGGATCGCGCAACGGCTGCGACTTCGAGATCCAGGCCCTCAAGAACGCCGTCTATAATCTGGGGATCCTCGGGGTGCGGCTGGTCGCAAGCCCCAGGCACGCAGACATTCTGCTCGTCACAGGCCCGGTCGCGCGCCATGGTGGAGCCCCTGGGCGCAGCCTATGAAGCGGTACCAAACCCAAAGCGCGTCGTGGCGCTGGACGATTACGCGTGGGGATGCGGCGTCTACTCTGCCAATTCCGCCACTGTGGGGTCGGTGAGTCGCGTGATCCCGGTCGACCTCGCGATACCGGGCTGTCCTCCATCCCCGACACCATCCGCGACGCCCTTTCGGCACTAACGCGTCTCTGACCGCGCCCAAAGCGCCGCTCCCCGGCCCATCGCCGCAACACGCACAGCCGGTCTCCCGACTATCATCGGGAGACCGGGGGATGTTTGGCCAGAGAGCCCTCGCACCCATCCGCGCGCAGGAGCGGGCCCGCCAGGTTGCCCGCGTAGCGGTCACATCCCGCGTACCGCATGGCCTCGCGCTGTTCGACCGTTCCGACTTGGGCGGCAGTCACCGTAGCCCCAAGCGCGTGCAAGGTGGTCGTGACCGCCACCAAAGTCTCTACGCTTTCGTGATCCGCCACGTTGTCGAGGGTGAACGACGGGTCCAGCCGGACGAAGCGCGGCGCGAAACTCTTCAGGTACGGTAGGCTGGAATAACCGCCCCCATACTCGCAGAGTGCGACCTCCAGGCCTTGACGTCGCCATTCATCAAGCGCCTCGAGACCCGTCTTGGGATCATCCATGAAATCGTCCTCGCCGATCGCCACGATCACGGCACTTGGGGCCATGCCCAGGTCGACCATGATCGCGCGGAAAGATTCGCGCAGGCGCGCGTCGCGGAACGGCTCGGCGCCTAACCTAATCAGCACAGGCGGCCTCATAAGATCGCGATCCCGCCAGCGTGAGAGTCCGCGACCGACCTGGCGCAGGGTCCACTCGGCCAGCGATAAGGCGAGCCCCGCCTCTGTGGCGATCGGCAAGAATTCTTCGGCCTCCAAAATGCCACGCTCAGCGTTATGCCACTTGAGAGCGGTCTCCATCACAACGACGGCCTCATCGCCGCTTTGGCGCACAGGCCGGTAATAGAGGACGAGCTCGTCCGCGCTCAAGGCCCTATGCAGGTCCGCCGCGATATGCACATGATCGACGGTGGCGCCGTCCAGCCCGTCACCGAAACAGTGAAATTGGCGGCCCCCTGACCGCTTCGCACGGTACATCGCCGTATCGCTATTTTTCAAAAGGGTGTCGACGTCACGACCATCTTGCGGATAAAGCGCGACCCCCATGCTGGCGGTGGTGTAGAGCACGTGCCCGTCCACGGGATAGGGCTCCGACAGGGCGCGCACGAGTTTGTCGGCGATGAGCGCCGCATCCATGGGCGTCACAAGCGCAGGGGCCAGCACGACGAATTCGTCGCCCCCGAGCCGCCCCACCGTATCCTCGACCCGCAGAGTCCCGCGGAGACGTTGGGCTACCTGCTGTAAGAGGCGGTCGCCGACATCGTGGCCGAGCGAGTCGTTGACACCCTTGAAGCCGTCGAGATCGATGAACATGACCGCAAACAGCTGACCGCTGCGTTCGGCGCGGCGTATGAGCTGGTCGACGCGAACCTGGATCAAGGCGCGGCTCGGGAGATCCGTCAAGGCATCATGGGTAGCGACATGCTCCAACCGGCGTTCCGCCTCCCGGCGTCCGGTGGCGTCGCGCACGGTGCCTATGAAACGGCGCGTGCCGCCTAAGGTAAACTCGGAGACCCGCAGATCGATCGCGAACTCGGTACCATCCTTGCGCCGTCCCACGAGCTCTCGCCCGCTGCCGATCACCCGCGCCTCGCCCGTCTCCCGATAGTGCCGCAAATAGTCGTCGTGATGGCTACGATGCGGCTCCGGCATGAGCAGTGCCACGTTATGGCCAATCGCCTCCTCGACAGCATAACCAAAAAGGCGCGCCATGGCGGGATTGAAGGTCTCGATGATGCCAGACTCGGAGATCGTAGCGAGGCCTTCCTCGACACTACTCAAGATCGCCTGAATGTAGGCCTCTGTATCCTTCAGTTGCGCATGAGCCTCCCGCGCTGTACGTTCCGAGGCCACGAGCGCCCGCACAAGCGGCGCCAGACGCCAGCGCAGAAGCGCAAGCGCTACTACCAGTACGGCGATAAGCAAAGGCAAGACCAACGAGAGCTGTCGGTACACGGGGGCGTAGAGCGTCGCCGTATTCACGGTCAGCACCATCCCAAGCCCGGTGTGGTCCACGGGGCGAAAAGCTGCCGCCACCTGCGAGCCAAGATAATTGTGGGTCACTATAAAGCCGGTCCGACCGGCCAGGGCCAAACCCATGGGCAGGAGCTTCCCCCCATAGGTCCGTGCCATGTCATGCTTCGTGCGGTGGGGAGACAAGGTGTCCGGGAAGCAACTCATGTAGGCGCCGGATTGCCCACACAAAGCCACGTTGGCACCCCGCTGCAGGGGTTGGACTTCGAACAGCACCTTATCGAGTATGGGCAGGGGCACATCGCCCACCGCCCAGCCGACGACCGCATGCCGCCGATAGACAGGCAAGGCCGTGCGCAGCACGAAACCATGCACGTTGTTCCACAAGAGGGTGGTCCCGAGCGCCCCACTCACCGGGAGTTCGACCGCAGGATGCGCCATGAAATGGCCGGCGGCGGCGAAGACCTTCCCCGCATTGGTATAGAGTGCGACCCCCAAAAGCCGGAATGCAAGGAAGGAGCGCAGCCCCTGCTCGGCGGCCTTACGCGCGGCCACCCGGGGCTTGCCGGTCGTGACAAGCAGGTCGGCGAGGAAAGGGCGACTCGCCACCACGCGCACCCGCAGGCCAGCATTATGAAGGTCCCGTGCCGCCCACTGGACGCGCAAGTCGAGCTGCGAAACGAGATTGCGGCGAAGAGCCACATCGACATTTGTGCGCATGATGGAAAAGACCGCGAACCCTGCGACCAAGCCCACACCGACAACCAGTAAGGCCGCCACGAGAATGATCGGTCGCTCGCGTCGCTTCAATTCCATCACTCAAGCCCCCGGATCCGGATACCCTGCCTGCGGTCTTTATCTGTCCGCACTGCTGCAGACCCGCGTGGCAACTGTGCGGAATCCCGTCCGCACCCCCCTGTTCGTTTGCCGACTATGCATATTGGGGAGCGATCGTAACCCTGTGGCGTATTTTTGCGAAACCCAAACCCTGCGCCACGGGCCTACAATCGTCCTTATCCTCCGCAGTATAGAAGGCAGCGGCCTACAAGAAAACCGTACAAGGAGTATGGTTTACGGGCAAAGGGCTCGCGAGCGCGGGCACGGGGCCTGTCATGCACCCGACAAACGGGGGTCACGGGGGGCTGAGACCTTGGATACCCCCATGGAACGTGCTGGAGCAGGCGCGCCGCCTCCCGCTACGCTCAGGGGCGCCTCTTGGGCCGCCCACCCAAAGCCCGGTGCCGGCGCCGCTCATGGGGAGCTTAAGGCCTCGACAGCGTCGTTCGGGGGGCGCGGCACGACCGTGACGCTCGGGGCGACGGTCAGTACACGATCCGCGCCGAGACCTTGGGCGCAGCCGGCAGGCAAAGTGGAGGGGCGCCGGCTTCATAGCAAAAGGGCCGCCCCCCGGGACCGTCGCTCATCGCCTGCCGCTACTCACGATTCAAAGGCAGCGCGGCGTTCAAGGTAACCGGCAACCGCGGCATGGTCTGCCGGGGAGGGCGACCAGTCAGGGTATCGAGAAAGGCGACGATCTCGTGGACCTGGGGCACCGTGAGCTTTTTGTCGAGTTGCACCCGGGCCATGACACGGACCGCCTGCGACAAGGTATCCACCGAGCCATTATTGAAATAAGGTGCTCTAAGCGCCACATCGCGCCACGATTGCACGATCCACATGTGCTTGTCGGCGGCCTTATGTGTGACCTTATAGCGGCCCAAATGAGCCATGAGGTGATACTCAGCGACGTATTTGTTATTCGTATAGATGGGGAATTTCATAAAGAACCCCTGCCCCATCGGCGTCTTAGGCCCATTGAACATGGGCCCGCTATGGCACGCGGTGCAGCCCAGCTCCTGCACGTCGACGAAGCCCTTGCGCGCCTCCGGACTTATGGCGTTACGGTCGCCTTTTGCATAGCGATCGAACGGACTGTCGGGGGTGACCAGGGTTCGTTCATAGGTGGCGACCGCCTGGGCGATGTGATCGAAGGACACGGGGCGCGGGCCGCCGAAGACGCGCTTGAACTGCCGACGATAACCGCCGATGGCATCGATCCGCGCAGCGACCGCTTGGCCATTCGGCATGCCCATCTCTTTGGGGTTCAAGATCGGCGCCTTCGCCTGCGCCTCGAGCGAGGCCGCACGCCCATCCCAGAATTGAACCGAGAGAAAGGCCGCGTTGAACACCGTGGGCGTACTGCGCGAAGTATCGAGACGTCCATTCACCCCTTGCGAGAATTTCCGATTGTCGGTGCCGGTACCCATAACATTGTGACAGGAATTGCAAGACACCGTGCCGGTGCTGGAGAGCCGAGGGTCGAAATAGAGCTCCTTACCCAGCGAAATCTTGGCGGGCGTCATGGGGTCACCGGCCGGTACCGGCGGCTTGTTCGGCAACACCAAGCCGCGCAAGGCCTGCTGTGACAGCGTCACAGTCTCTGCGGTGGCTGCGGCGCTCATCAACATCGCGCCCGCAATTGTTAGGTAGGCGGCGGCGGTAAACGTCCTGCTCCACGCCCACATAGCGTCTTTTCGATCCATGATTTTGCGCTCCCCAGGCCCCGCTGGCCCCGTTATCTATATTTCCATAGACGTCCAATCTGACACATA
>NZ_JBTRWP010000043.1:0-23265 GCF_054609335.1 Acidiferrobacter sp.
GGGGGTGAAATAACGATCAAAGTGTTCGCCCGGCGCACAAGCAGACCGGTGTCGGCTCCCCCTACGGTAATCCCGCGGGATCGATACCGGCCACCACATGGCCCTTATGGGCAAGCGCGCCGACAGGGATTCCGGTCGACGATGTCGGTGCGGCCGGCCGATACCCGTGCCATGAATGCGGGTATACGTTTAGCAAGCTCGAGGCGTACGCGATTTACACCGTCCGCCCCACCATACCCAACGGAGGCAACGGCGCCTGCGCCGTTGCCACGAGCGGGTGGACCACAAGCACGTTGGTCCTAAACATTCCGCGGCTACCGCCCCGAACCGCTCGTCTCGGAAAACTTATCTGGATCGCTTTCGGTCGCACGGCGCCCCCCGCACCCGAAGACGATTCGACGCGCCTCGCATAGAGCGCAAGGCAAATGTGCTGGCCCTTCGGCCAAGACCTGCTAAAGTTAGATTTTGGCCATATCGTCAATACGGGATGCGGGGATCAAGACATGAAATGCGAAAAATCGTGGGCGGTCCTGTGCGCCCTCATCGGGGCCACGGGGGTGATGCCTGTGGCGTTCTCAAACGCGCAGGCATCGGTTGTTTCGAACAAACCTTACCTGCTGGTCGCGGCGCCGCGCGAGACCGTGGCGCGTGGCCAGCGGGACTATGGGCCCATCGCCGCCTTTCTCACCAAGGTCCTTCATCATCAGGTGGTCTACAAGCATCCCAATGGCTGGCTTACCTATGAGCTTTGGATATGGAAAGATCACGCGGACATCTACTTTGATGGCCCGCAATTCGGGGCCTGGCGCCTCCATCATCTCGACCAGACCCTGGGGCCACGAATCCCCCAACCGCAGGACTGGCGGCTCTATACCTGGAAGGGCTCGTCCGTAAAGAATCTCAAAGATGCGGCGGCCGGCGCCATGCTGTGCGCCCCACCCGTGCCCAATTTCGCAACCCTTTGGGTAACGAGTCTTTTCCCAAACCCCGAGCGCCAGCCCTATATCCGCAACGTGCATGGGTGGAAGCGCATCTTCAAGGAAGTGGCCGATCATCAATGCACGCTCGGCGTGGGTCCGCGCCTCACCGTTCACTACCTGGACCCGAATGGCCAGAAGGTGACCATTCTGCGGCGTAGCCCCCACTATCCCAACCAGGCCTTCACAATCAGCCGGACACTTCCGAAAGACGTCCGCACCGCCATCGTGAACGCACTCTTGAGCCCGGAGGGAGAAAAGGCCATGATGCGATTGCGCAAACGTTTCGCACACGGTCGCCGCCTGGTCGCCGGGCATGCCAGCCAGTACCGAAACGTGGACCAGAGTCTTGACGCGCAGTGGGGCACGATCTATGCCTCCGGCATCGATCGCTACCTCAAGCAGGACGCTAAACGCGAAGGGTTCGTGGCCGATCAAAAGGTTGCTCCCTGACACACGGAAACCAATAATAGGGACGGAGCATGAAAAGAAATCAATGGAAAAAACTCCTGGGAGGAGTACTTCTCACCGCTGCAACGAGCTGTGCTTTTGCCAAAGCTATGCCCCAAGTGCCCGGGGCACCCGCCATCCATGGCCACCCGGTGGTCAACACCCCCAAGATGTTGATGTGGCCGCGTAACGCACGACCCGCGGCCGCCGACCTTACCGATCCGACGGCGGATTTGCTTTTCGATCTGCATGGCAGCATCGAAAAAGGTGCGTGCCGCAAGATCGATTTGGTGGTGTCCACCGAGGGCAACTACCACATGGCGCTCAACACCCTCTGGCACAAAGTACTGCTGCCGCGCTATGGAAGGACCATCCGCAGCTGGTACTATACGACGAGTCCGCCAGTGGCCTTCCCTCAGCTCATGCATCACGATGACCTGAGCTTCGGCAATTTCTACCTGCATTGCCGCCCTGAGGTCGCCATCGCGGCGCCGCGGCTCATTCATAAACTCGAGGTCCACGGATTCACGGAAGGCAAGCCACTGGCGCTCATGAAGAGCCGCGGCAACGTCCTGCTCGTAAAGCACGGCAACCCCCTACATATCCACAGCGTGTGGGATCTGGGTCGGCCGAACGTGCATCTCGTCACCCCCAACCCCTACAACGAGCCCGGCGCCTTCCTGAACTACGCGAGTACGATCTATGAGATCGCCAAACACGATCCGCACCCGCCGAAGGGCTGGACCGCGAATCGCTTGTTCAACGCGATCTTCAACAGCCGCGTGAAGGACAAGTGGCTGATCGGAGCGCGTATTCACCACCGCGATGAGCCGTGGTCGGTGGCCTACGGCAAGGCCGATGTGGCGGTCATCATGTACCAGCTCGGCAAGTACACGGAGAACGTGTTCCCGCACGTCTTCACGCTGGTCCCGCTCGGCGGCACGGTCTCCGACCCGCGACCGCTCCCGGGTAACGAGACCGATACCACGTACCTGATCCGGATCAAGGGACGCTTCACGGCCCGCCAGCGGGCAGCGCGTCGGGACTTCATCAAAACCCTGGAGTCGCCCATCTTCACGCGCATCCTGAACCAGGACGGGCTGCGCCGTCCGTAAGGGGCTCTAGGGAGCAGGACGGCCCCCGCCGTCCTGCGTGGGGCGCACGAGCCAATTTCCCCACGGCTCGTGCGTCCTTTTTTTTGGGCTTCGCCCTGCGGACGGAAGATCCCCGGCATTGCAGCCGGGCCTAAGGGCCACAGGCCACTTCTGCCACAGCGCATCAAAGACCAGAGGGCGCCCCGAGAATCCTAGACCCGCGAGAGCGCCGCCGCTCTCTTTAAGAGCCGGGAGTGGCTCCAGGCGCGCTGCGCGCGCCTGCGGGGACGGCCCTGGCTCTTCGGCGAAGAGCTGCTAAGGTTAGTGGCTCAGGCCTCCCGGCCTCTCAAGACGAGCAACGCAGTATTGGGAGTAAAGAATTGATAAGGCACAGTAAATTGCGGTGGACCCTGGGGGCGCTTATGGCGGCCGCGGCATCGGCGACCGTCCTCCCGTGCGGCGCCCAGGCGGCGGTGGCGTCGGGCAAACCTTACGTTCTCGTAGCGGCGCCGCGCGAGACCGCGGCGCGGGGACAGCGCGACTACGGCCCGGTGGCCGCCTACCTCACCAAGGCCCTCCATCATCCCGTGGTCTACAGGCACCCGAATGGCTGGCTCACCTACGAGCTTTGGATATGGAAGGATCGCGGCGACATCTACTTCGACGGCCCGCAGTTCATCTCGTGGCGCCTGCACTACCTCCACCAGACCCTCGGGCCGCGCGTGCCGCAAACGCAGGACTGGCGCCTCTATACCTGGAAGGGTTCGCCGATTAGGAATCTTGAGCAAGCGGCCACCGGCGCCGTGCTCTGCGCGCCGCCCGTGCCGAACTTCGGGACGCTCTGGGTGACGGGTCTCTTCCCGAACCCAGCCCGTCAACCCTATATCCATAACATGCATGGCTGGAAGCGGATCTTCAAGGCCGTGGCCGACCACCAATGCACGCTCGGCATAGGCCCGAAACTGAGCCTTCATTACCTGGACCCCCAGCACAAGAAGGTGACGATCCTGCGGCGCAGCCGCCCCTTCCCCAACCAGGGGTTTTCGCTAAGCGCCAAGCTCCCCGAGAGTGTGCGCGCGGCCATCGTGCGCGCCCTCTTAAGCCCGGCTGGGGAGCGGGCCATGACGCGCTTGCGTAAACGGTTCGCGCATGGCCAGCCGCTCGTTGCGGGGCATGCCAGCCAATACCAGAACGTCGATACGGGCTTGAGCGCGCAATGGGGCACGATCTATGCGTCCGGCATCAGCCGCTACCTGAAGCAAGACGCCAAGCGCGAAGGCTTTGCTTCTGATTAAGGGCCTGCGCCCCGACACGCCGAAACCCGACCAGGCGCCGGTCGGGGGTGGGGCGGCCACCAGAAGGTTGCGAAGAACCTAAGGGTCGCCCACCATCTGGCGCATGCTGAGCCCTGAACGACGGCGCTGCCCATAAAGCACCCACGCGCGCACGCGTCGATATCCCCGCGGTTCGTGCGCCTTTTTTCTGGGCTTTGCGCCTTGCCTCGCACCGCGTCTCTCCTTAAAGTAGCATCTCCCTTCAAGGCCCGAGACTGTTCATGACCTCAAAGAGCGCTTCCTCACCCGCCGCGCCCGCTTTCTGCGCCGGGATGCTTTCCTTCGGCGCGCCGTGGCCCGATTTCGCGACCCTGGGTTCGCGCCCTGCCATACCCGAGAACGCCCGAGCGATCAAGGACGCGAGCTCCAAAGAGGCCGCCTATCAGACCTTGCTCATGGCCGACGCCCTGCGCTACGTCACGCTTCAGATGTGCGCGTCCAAGGCCTCCGGCCATCCAGGAGGCTTCGCGTCCAGCGCCGAGGCCTACGCAGCCTTCGTCATGCTCGGGCACACGCATATCGTCACCGAGGTCGGGCACCACGCGCCGGGCTTCTATAGTGCAATGTTTCTGGATGGATCGTTGGAATCGCTCGGTATCCGTACCATGGCCGACCTCATGGGGCGCTTTCGCGAACAACACGGCCTGCTTGGCCACCTATCCGGAGCGATCCCGGGAATACTGGCCCCCGCGGGCCCCCTGGGCCAGGGCCAGCACTTTGCCATGGCAGGCGCCCTTCTGCATCCGGGCCTGCTGTTTCCCGTAACGATAGGCGATGGCGGACTCGGCGAGCCTTATATCTTGAGCGCCATCAAACACTTTCACACGAGCTACCCGGCGGCTACGAATTTCCTGCCCACGCTCGTCTGGAACGGCTTTAGTCAAGAGCACCACTCTATGGTGTCGGAGCTTTCCAACGACGATATGCGTCGCTACTTCGAGGCCCACGGCTTCGGGCGCGTAATCCTGGTCGACGCCAAGGAGTTCGACGACGCGGGCCAGGCGGGACGCTACGTGGATTCGACCCGGTTTTCCTTCGCTCACCGCCTGGCCTTTGGCCAAGCGGTGCTCACCGCCGCCGACGAGGCCGCGCGCAGCGCGCTTGGCGGGACGCTCACGGCGCTCATCATAAAGCAGCTGAAGGGGGCGGGCGTCCATGCCCATGGGGCAAAATCCCATAACCTCTACCCGGGCGACACGCTGGATAAGCCGCACATCGAGGCGGCATTGGCGGCGCGCGCCTTAAGTCCCGACGCATGGGGCTTGGTACGCGAGAACTTCAAGCGCGCGGGTGGTGGTCCGGCGGCTCAAACGGTGGTGACGGAGCGCGTGCTCGAACTGCGCGATCTCGGGGCCTTTCCGGTCAAGGAATATGGCCTGACCGAGAAGGCGGTGTCGTCCACGGCGGTCGGGGCTCTGGTCGCATGGCTGGGCGGCCAGGACTCACGGTTCGTCGTCACCAACGCCGACGGCAACGAGGCCTCGGGGCTCAAGAACATCAACGACGCACTGAAAATCCGCCACCCGACCGCGGACCCCATCTATAACCAGGAACCTGGGGGGCAGGTCTATGAGCCCCTGAGCGAGGACGCGTGCGCGGGCTTGGCCGCTGGGCTTGCCCTCTTCGGCAGCCGCAGTCTCTGGCTCTCCTATGAGTCCTTCGCCATCAACGGGTGGCCCATCTACCAGACCGTGACCCAGGCCATGGCGGAGTTGAGACGCCGCACACCGTCGGCCGTCTGCTTGTTTACCGCGGGCGCCCTCGAACAGGGACGCAATGGCTGGACCCACCAACGGCCGGAGATCGAGAACTACATCGCAGCCCAGATGCGGAACGGCAACGTCTATCTGCTGTTTCCCCCCGACGCCAACGCCGCGCAAGCGGCCTACGAATACGCGGCGACCAGCTGGAACAAGGGCATGGCCATCATCGCCTCCAAGAGCCCGCTGCCGGTCTACATGACCATCGAGGCGGCGCGGCGGGCGGTGCGCGAAGGCGCCGCGGTCCTCTACGAGGGCCCGGAGGGGCGCCGCGGCCGCGTCGTGTTGGCGGCGGCCGGGGATATGATCCTGCTGTCGGTGTTCACCGCCAAGGAACGGCTGGAGGCCGAGGGTTTTGGTGTGCGCATAGTGGCCGTGGTCAACCCGCGACAATTGTATCGGCCTTCGGATGTGGCCGCCGCAACCGTCGCCGAACCCGATCACGGCTTCATGGCGGACGCGCCGTTTTCGCGGCTCTTCGACGGCGACCGTTTGGTGGCGGTCAGTGGCGGGCCCTCGGGCGCGCTTGAGCCCGTGCTGTTGCGCACAAAAACCCCGCGGCGCGCTACGCTCGCCTGGAGGCGCGGTGATACCACCGCCTCACCGGGGGAGCTCCTGGACTATAACGGACTCGACGCGGGCGGCATCACAGCCCAGGTCTTGGCGATGGACGAATAGATGGGTGCGCAAGGCGCCTGGGTGCGCAAGGTCATCGTTTTGGATGACGACCCGACCGGATCGCAGACCGTCCATTCCTGTCTTCTGCTCATGCGTTGGGACACGCTCACGCTGAAGAGGGCCCTGCGCGCCGAAAGCCCGCTCTTCTTCATCCTCACGAACACCCGGAGCATGGGACCCGACGAGGCCGCCGACACGGTGCGCGCGGTGTGCCGGAACTTGCGCACGGCGCTCGATGAGCTGGTCCGCGAAGGAGTGGCGATACGACCCATCTTCGTCAGTCGCTCGGACTCAACCTTGCGGGGCCATTACCCGGTCGAGACCGACGTCATGGCCGAGGAGCTGGGCCCCTTCGATGCCCACTTTCTCATTCCGGCATTTTTCGAGGGCGGGCGCGTGACGCGTGGCGGGCGCCACTATATTTTGATGGATGGGGTCCCGGTTCCCGTGCACGAGACCGAGTTCGCGCGTGACACGGTCTTCGGCTATCACAACAGCGATCTGCGCGAATATGTCGAGGAAAAGACCTCCGGGCGCATCGGCGCCGATGAGGTGGCGCTCTTTACGCTAGCGGATGTGCGTGCCGGCTGCGGCGCGCACCTCAAGGAACTTTCCGGCAACGCCTGTTGTGTGGTCGACGCAGTCCAGCAAAGCGACCTCGATCAGTTCACCCGCGATGTCTATGAGGCCGTCGATGCCGGGCAGCGTTTCCTGTTCCGCAGCGCAGCAAGCCTGCTTACGTCGCTTGCGAACCTCCCCCTTCAGCCAGTCCCTCCGGAAGCGATGTCGGGCTATGCGCGCGCTGCCGTAGGGGTGGTTGTGGTCGGCTCGCACGTGCGCAAGACCACCGAACAGTTGAGCGAGCTGATGCACGAACCGGACGTGTGGGCGGTTGAGATCGACGTCGACCGCGCACAGAGGGCGGATGGCGCCTTCGTGGCCCAAATCCTAGGCGAGATCGACGCCGCACACGCCGCCCACAAGACCGCGATCCTCTTCACGAGCCGCACGGAGCGCCAGTTCGTGGACCGTCAAGAGCGCCTGCGGTTTGGGGTAGCGGTGTCGAGCTTCCTGATGCGCATCGTACAATCCCTGCCGGAGACCACAGGCTTTCTGATCAGCAAGGGCGGGATCACATCGAATGACGTCTTGAGCACGGGGCTTGCCCTGGACAGCTGCGAGGTCGTAGGCCAGATCCTCCCCGGCTGCTCCGTGGTCTGTTGCCCCGAGGATCATCCGCGGCACCCGCTGATGCCGGTGGTAATCTTCCCCGGTAACGTCGGTGACGCCCAGGCCCTGAAGACCGCTTACCGGCGCATGATCGGCCGCTTCTAAATCAGGGCTGACCGGCCACCCCACTCCCTCGCCTAAGCGCCCCACAGCCCAGGCCCGATGCTCTGCCGGACCGTTGGGCGTCAGATGAGGGGCGGTATGTGAGGTCCACGCGGGAGCCGCCCTGAGGGGAGGGGGATTGCCGAGCAGGAAACGGCTTATCGGGTCGTATCCCTCCGACGCCCCGGTGATTGCATGCGCGCCCATGCCCCCTTATCGTGGCGGCCAAGACCGGGGCTTGCACAGACCCGCGGTTTTCCTTATAGTGCGCGGTCTTTGTATCAGCATAACGCCCTTGCCGAGGCGCAACATGAAAGCCGATATCCATCCCGAATACCAAACCATCACGGTCACGTGCGCGTGCGGGAGCGTCTTCAAGACGGGTTCCACGCTCGGCCATGACCTAGCCGTCGAAGTCTGCTCCGCTTGTCATCCGTTCTACACGGGCAAGCAAAAGATCGTCGACAGCACCGGACGCGTCGAGAAGTTCCGCCAGAAGTACGGCCTGCGCAGCAAGTAAGCGTGGACTCGGCATGACGGAGAAGGCACGAGAAGCGGCGCTCTCGTATCATGCCGCAACCCCCCCGGGCAAGATCGCGGTCGTAGCGACGAAACCGTGCGAGACGCAGGACGACTTGGCGCTTGCCTACACGCCTGGTGTCGCAGAGCCCGTGCGCGCCATCGCCGCCGACCCCGAAAACGCCTACCGCTACACCGCCAAGGGCAACCTGGTGGCGGTGGTGAGCGATGGGACCGCGGTGCTGGGCCTTGGGAACGTCGGGGCACTCGCCTCGAAACCGGTGCTCGAGGGTAAGGGCATCCTGTTCAAGCGGTTCGCGGACATCGATGTCTTCGATCTCGAGATTAAGGCCACCTCCCCGGAACAATTCATAGAGATCGTCGCCGCGCTTGAGCCGACCTTCGGGGGCATCAACCTCGAAGACATCGCCGCGCCGGCCTGCTTTGCCATCGAAAAGGCCTTGAGCGAGCGCCTGTCGATCCCGGTCTTTCATGACGATCAGCACGGAACGGCCGTTATTGTGTGCGCGGGACTACTGAATGCCCTCGAACTCCAGGGAAAATCCCTGAAGACCGCGCGCATCGTCTGTCTCGGCGCAGGCGCCGCCGGCATCACGTCCATGCGGCTCCTCATGAGCTTGGGCGCGGCTGCGGAGAACATCATCCTGGTCGATAGCCGCGGCGTGGTGCACAGCGAGCGCACCGACCTGAACGACTATAAGCGCCCCTTCGCCCATGTCACGCCACTTCGAACCCTGCGCGAGGCAATGGCGGGCGCGGATGTTTTTGTCGGCGTGGCGGCGGCGGATCTCGTGGACGCACCCATGGTGCAGAACATGGCGGCGCGCCCCATCGTGTTCGCGCTCGCCAATCCGGTCCCGGAGATCCTTCCCGAGGTGGCCCATGCCGTGCGCGCCGACCTCGTCATGGCCACCGGCCGCTCAGATTATCCCAACCAGGTGAACAACGTCCTGGGCTTTCCGTTCATATTCCGCGGGGCGCTCGACGTGCGCGCCCGGACCATCAATCAGGCCATGCAGCTTGGCGCCGTACATGCCCTGAGCGCGCTTGCGAAGGAGCCGGTACCGGCCGAGGTCCTGCAGGCCTACCGTATCGATCAGCTGGCCTACGGTGCGGATTATTTCATACCAAAGCCTCTCGACCCACGCCTGCGTGAGCGCGTGCCACCGGCCGTCGCGCAAGCCGCCATCGACACCGGGGTCGCGCGCGCCCCCTACCCCAAGCACTACCCGCCCCGCCCGGATCGATCAAGCTGATCGCGACTGCGTCACAATCCAATAGGGACGCAATGGCGTGGCGAATCGGCATAAATACAAACCCTTTAAGGAAGACCCCCTGAAGAACCCGAGCTGGGGCCTGGCGGTCGCACACCGGGACCGGGTGGGTCCTTGATGGCCTACGGCGCCCCCCGCACGATCCGCGACCACGTCCTGTACGTAGAGCGCCGACTCAAGGCCACGCATGTGGCCTTTGGACACGGGACCGAGGATGCCCGCGATGAAGCGGCATGGCTCGTATCCGGCGCCCTGAAGATCGCGCCGAACAGACTTACGGCGAAGCTCGCCGAGATCCCCGGCCGCAAGGCCGTGGCGCGCATCCGCAGCCTCTTGGCCGCGCGTATCCGGACCCGCCAGCCGCTCGCTTACCTGCTTGGCGAGGCCTGGTTCATGGGACGCCGCTATCTCGTCGACCCGCGCGTCATCGTGCCGCGATCCCTGATCGGGGAATTCTTGCCCGAAGACGGGGCCTCGCCGCTCGCGGATATCGACATCCGCTCCATCCTCGATCTCTGCACGGGCAGCGGGGCCATCGCGATCGCCGCGGCCCGCGCCTTCCCGGGGGCACAGGTCGACGCGGTCGATATCTCGCAAGACGCGCTCAAGGTCGCGGCGCGGAATGTCCGTCTCCACGGCCTCGGCAACCGGGTGAGGCTCATCGCCTCGGACCTCTATAGCGGACTCAGGGGACGGCGTTACGACCTGATTTTGAGCAACCCGCCCTATGTCTCTGCGGCCGAGATGGCATCGCTGCCGCAGGAATACCGCAAGGAACCCGCCTTGGCACTCGAGGCGGGCGCCGACGGACTGGATCTGGTGTTACCCATACTCCAGCAGGCGCCGGAACATCTCACGGATGACGGGCGCCTGGCCCTCGAAGTCGGGGCAAGTCGCGCGGCCCTCGAGAACCGCTTCCCCGACCGGCCCTTCCTGTGGCTCGCCTCCGCCGACGACGAATGCGTCGGCTACTGGCATAGAGAAGATCTTGAAGACTTCGCGGGCGACGAATAGCGCCTCTTGCACCCGATGGGGACGCAGGCGCAAAAACTTTGCCGCCTGCCAGCACCGCGGCCTTATCCGCCGCCCTTGCAAGGACCCGTCCGCACACCCGTGATGCGCTGATGCTCGGTCACATTGCCCAAAGCCGTAGTGACGATCGCGCGGGTATGGCCCGCGAAGCTGCGGCCCCCGGGACCCAGACGTAGCCGCGCCGAGATATGCACGCGGATCGCCCCCTGCCCCCCTGCCTGGCTCAGGCGACACACCTCGCTCACGGTGACCAAATTCCCCTGGACGCTCACCGGGCCATCCATCCGGCAATGGCTGCCCTCGTTTTGCAGGATCTTCCGCGCCGTGATGTGGCCCCCGCGCAGACACGTCGAGTAATGCATGGGGCCACCCGGCGCACGCGCCGTCATGCGCCATTCGCCGGCCGCGATCTGCGGCGCCTGGGCCCAGGTCGCCACAGCCCACCCCAAGGCCCCGATTCCTAAGGCTATGCGTCCGATTTTCACCATGTCGTCGTTGCGCCGCTTTGAGGAGATAGAGAGATTAGGGAGCCGGACGCGGCCGCTGTCAAGGGCGACCGGCGGGCACAAGCGACCAGCGGGCGATCCTCAGCCATCGCGCCTGACGGCGTAGAGCCCGTCTATGGCCGCCCGGTAACGCTCCTCTATCCATTGGCGCCGGATCTTCAGGGTGGGCGTGAGAAAGCCGTTTTCGATGGTCCAAGGACCGTTGACGCGCAGCACATGGCAGATCCGGGTGTATCCTGGAAAGGCGTGGAGTTGCGCGTTGGCCCGATCGCAGAGGACGTTTTCCTCCTCTATGTCGCTTACAGCCAACAGTGCCAGGGCACCACGCCCCTCCCCGACCACCAGCGCTTGCTCGAAGGCCGGGTCCTGAAGAATGGCCTGCTCGACGTCCGCGGGTGCGACCTTTTCCCCGTTCGAGAGGACGATGATGTCCTTGGCCCGCCCGGTGAGATACAAGAGACCATTCTCAAGGCGCCCGAGGTCCCCGGTATGGAGGAAACCCTCGGCATCGATCACCTCGGCGGTGGCCTCGGGCTGATTCCAATATCCCTGCATGATGCTCGGACCCTTGACGCAGATCTCGTCGTTCAGGAAACGCAAGGTGAGGTTCGCAAGCGGCCGGCCCACGGAGGCCAGATCGCGATCGGCAAGACGCAGGCAGCTGATCACAGGCGCGGTCTCGGTGAGCCCGTATCCCTGCAGGAAACGCAGGCCCAAGCCCGTGAAGTAGGCAAGCAACCGCGGTGACGCGGGGGCGCCCCCCAGGAACACATAGCGCAGCCTTCCCCCCAGACGGCGCCGTACCGCGCGGCCGACCACGGCATCAAAGAGCCAGGTGGACAGCCGTTCGCGTCCACGGGCCCGTCCCTCGAAGACGGTCAAGCCCGCCGCAGAGGCGCGCGCCACGAGCCGCTCCCGCCGCGGCGACCCCTTCATCTCCTCCTGCATCTTGGCGTAGGTCCGCTCAAAGATCTTGGGCACGCTCACGAGGATGGTCGGCCGCATGTTCATGAGATCCGCGCCCAACTCGGAGATACCGCGCGAGAATACGGTCTCGGCGCCCATGGCCACGGCCACGAATTCCCCGACGGTGCGCTCGAGCATGTGCGACAAGGGCAGAAACGACAGGAAGCGGTGCGGCTCCGCGGCGATCTCGGGGATGGCCGCCAGCAAGGCCGCGACATTGGCGAGGATATTCCGGTGGCTCAACATGACGCCCTTGGGGCGGCCCGTGGTCCCGGAGGTGTAAACGATAGTAGCGAGGTCGTCCGGATCCGGCTCATGCGCCGGTGGTCGCGCCTTGCGGCCGGCCGCCAACCACTCGCCGAAGGGTACGACGCCGCGCACCTCCTTGAAGCTCACGATGCCCTGGAGTCCGCAGGCGAGGATTTCGGGGGCCGGCGGCCGATCGACGAACAGCCAGCGCACGCCGGCATCTTTCAGGCAATAGGCGATGTTCTCCGGGCGGTCATTGAAGAACAGGGGCACAACCGTAAGGCCCAGGGACAGCGCCGCGATGTCGCAGAACACCCACTCGGGGGCGTTGTAGGCGCAGATGCCCACGCGATCCCCGGGGCAAAGCCCGCTCGCCGCGAAGGCCGCCCGCACGCGGGCGACCTCACGCGCGGCCTCGCCCCAGCTCCAGGCGCGCCACCTTCGGCCATCATAGCCACGGTAGGCCGGCTCATCGGTGGTCGTGGCGATGCGACGGGCGAACAGCCCGCCCAGCGTAGCCGGGGTGTTCGGCATAGCACTCCTCATAGGTTGGCGGATCGACGCGCGAGGAGGTCCCCTTGCGACCAAGCGTCGTCGGGTGTGAAGCGCAGTCCGTGGCGCTGGGTCAATTCCAAAAGCCGGGCGCGTACCTCGACCGTCCCCAAGGCGGCGGCATAGCCCAAGGGCCCGCCACGAAACGGTGCGAAGCCCGTGCCATAGACAAGACCGATATCCACCATATCGGCATCAGCCACGATGCTCAGGCGCAGACAGCGCGCCGCCTCGTTCACGAGCCGCATGATGAGCCGCTCGCTTATGGCGGAGTCCGGCGGCAAGCGGCGCCGTAGCGAAAAGCGCCGTGGCCTGGGGTAGCTGTAAAAGCCCTGACCTGACTTCTTTCCGAGGGTGCCGGCCTCGACCTTGCGCGCAAGCAGCGCCGGAACCGGCATGTCGAGGGCCGCGCCCAGGGTCTGCGCCACGGCGAGGCAAACATCGAGCCCGACCGTGTCGGCCAGCGCGATAGGCCCCATTGGCATGCCGAAATCGGTGGCCGCATCGTCGATATCTGCGAGCGCCACGCCCTCTTCCGCGAGAGTGACGGCCTCGAGCAGATAAGGCATGAGGGCGCGGTTGACAAGAAAACCGGGCGAGCTTTTGACGTCCACAGGCAAGCGATCGAGACTGACAGCGAAGCTACGCATGGCGGCCAGCGTCACGGGCGCAGTCGCGGTCCCGCCGATCACCTCGATCAGGGGCATCTTGGCCACGGGATTGAAGAAATGTAGCCCGACAAGGCGCCCGGGCACGGCCAGCCCCACGGCGAGCTCATCCAGGGGCAGGCTGGAGGTGTTGGTGGCAATGATGGTCCGCTCGGCGACCTGTGCCTCGATCTGCGCAAAGAGCGCGCGCTTGGCATCGCGATCCTCGACGATGGCCTCGATGACGAGGTCAGCCCGCGACAAGGCGCCGCCGCGCATGTCCGGCATCAACCGGTCGCGTGCGGCCTCCGCAGCGCGGCCCTTCAGACGCTCGGCGAAGAGTCCGTGGGCTCTCTTGATGGCACGCGCGAGCACCTCCGGCGCGCGATCCTGAAGGCTCACATGGAAGCCCTTGAGGGCCGCCCACGCGGCGATGTCGGCGCCCATCACGCCGGCGCCCACCACATGCACGCGCCGGATCCCGTGGACATGTTCACGAGCGCGCCGCTTCAAGTCCTCCGCCACCTCGAATAAGTGCACGAGGTGGCGGCTTGCGGGGGTCACGAGCATCTCGGCGCACGACAGGGCCTCGGTCTCGAAGGGGGCTTGGCGCGCCCATAAGGATGCGATGCGGCAGGGGGCTGGATACTGACGGCAATCGACCTTCGCCTTCAGCCGCCACTGCATGAACGCGCCCAGGTAAGGCCGTAGAAACGGCGCCCCGGCCCATGCCTGGCGCCAGGACGGACGCGCCTTCGGTGGCACGTCGCGCACGAGCGCACGGGCGGCGGCGTCCAGGTGGCGCTCGGGCACGCACATGTCCACGAGCCCGAGGCTGCGGGCCCGGCGCCCCGACACGGCGCGCCCGCCGAGCATCAGGGAGAGCGCCGGCAAGGCCCCGATCAAGGCTGGCAGCCGCACGGTCCCACCAAAACCTGGGTGGATACCGAGCTTGACCTCGGGCAGGGCTAGGCTCGTGCGCTCATCGTCGCAGGCCACACGGTAGCTGCAAGCGAGCGCCAGCTCGAGGCCGCCGCCGAGACACGGTCCATGGATGACCGCGACCGACGGATAGGGGAGACGGGAAAGGCGCTCGAGAACCTTCTGACCTGCGCGCGTGAGCTCAGCGGCACGCGCAGCATCGAGGATGCGCCGAAATTCGTGGACGTCGGCGCCGACCACAAAACCCTCGGGCTTGCCCGACCGGATGAGCAGCCCACGCGCGGATCGCGTCTCGAGATCGGCAAGCGCCTGATCGAGATCGCCCAAGACCTCGCTCGACAGCACATTGTGGCGTCGGCCCGGCACATCCAGGACGAGTTCGATGATGTCGTCCTGCTCGGAAATTGTCCAACTCTTGCCGGTCATGATGCGCCGCCTCCCCGTATGAGCATAGCCCCGCCCTGGCCCCCGCCTATGCATAAGGTCGCAAGCCCGAGTGCCCCCGGTTCGTCGCGCAAGGAGCGCGCCAGATGCAAGACCAGCCGCGCGCCGGTGGCGCCGACCGGATGGCCAAGGGCCACCGCGCCGCCATGAGGGTTCAGGCGCGCGGGGTCGATCGCACCCAAGGGGGCATCGAGCCCGAGCTCGTCCCGGGCGTAGGTCTGACTCGCGAACGCCGCCTGGCAGGCCAGCACCTGCGCGCTGAACGCTTCATTCAGCTCCACATGACGCAGGTCCCCGATACCCAGCTTATGGGCGCGCAGCAGCTTGGCGGTGGCATGCACAGGCCCAAGTCCCATCTGCGCGGGATCCACGCCGGCCCAGGCGTGGTCCACGATCTCGGCCAACACCGGGAGGTGGTGGTGGCGCACCATGGCCTCGCTCGCCAGGAGCACGACGGCCGCGCCGTCTGTGACCTGCGAGCTGTTACCCGAAGTCACGCTCCCGAAAGGCCGATCGAATACGGGCTTTAACCGCCCGAGTTTCTCGAGGTCGGTGTCAGGCCGCACCCCGTCGTCTTGGCCATAGCTGTCGGCGCGCGACCCATACAAAGGTTCGACCTCATCCCGCAAAAGCCCATCGGCCTGACTTGCCGTCGCCCGCTGATGACTCTGCAAGGCGTAACTGTCCTGCGCGAGCCGTCCTATATGAAAACGGTGCGCGACGATCTCGGCGGTCTGCCCCATGGAAAGGGACACCACCGGGTCGCGCAGGCCGAGCAGCAGCGAGAAGACCGGGCGTAAGTGGCCTAAGCGAAAATCCGCGAGCGCGCGCAGGCGCCGGGACGGGGTCTTGGCGCGATACAGGCGCGCAAGCCATCGGCTCATGGCCATATTCCACTGGATGGGGGCGCGGCTCATGGCCTCGGTGCCTCCGGCCAGCACCAGATGGGCCCGCCCCGCCCGAATATCGTCGTAAGCGCTTGCCACCGCCTGCAGCCCGGAGGCGCAGTTGCGCTGGACCGTGTAGGCGGGGACCGCGAAGCCCGTGCCGACACGAAGACCCACGATGCGCGCGATATTGGCCTCGTCGGGGGCGGCGATGACGCAGCCCAATATCACTTGGTCGATATCCTCCGCATCAAAGGGTTGACGCGCCAAGAGGGCGCGCGTAGCCGCCACCGCGAGATCCGCGGCGCTGAAAGGCCCGGGCTCATCGCGCGCCTTCAGGAATGGCGTCCGTGCCCCATCAACGATAAACACCTTGGCACTCATGTCGCCTCCTCCGTCCCCGTCGGCGCAAGCGCCGTCAACAAGGCCTCGACCCAGACCCCCACCTCGCCCACGCAGCGTACCACCGGCGGCGCCCCCGGACGCGTGTTAAAAATTGGCGCCTCCGCGTCACGATTGATGGCGATGATCTGGGTCTCAGGCGCGATACCGGCCAAGTGCTGCGGCGCCCCAGAGACGCCCAACGCGAACAGTAATCGCGGCGCCACCTGGAGCCCGGTCTGCCCGATCTGATGCTCAGACGACAAGATCCCGCTCTCCTGCACAAACCTGCGGGTCGCGCCGAAGGCGACCTCGCAGCCCATCATAGCCGAGAGCCGCGATTTAAGCCTCATCAGCTCTCTTTCGAAGAAGGCGGGGTCGGCCCCGCCGTGTCCCACATCGATCACCACCTCGGCTCCAGCAAGACCTGTGGCGCGGTGCCTATACAGGGCGCGCGCGAGGCCCCCCGGCCGTACGCGGGGAAGCGCCAGATCCTCCACGATACAGGCCCCCCCGCGCCCTGCGGCGCCCGTCGTGCTCGCGCGGGGGCCTGCCACCAGCACCGCGTGGTCGGGACAGGGGCTGAGCCATACGCTCCCACCGCGTTCACAGACCAAATCACCGCCCTGGGCGGCGACGACATCCGTGTAGAGGGGACGGCCGAGGCGTGAGGCCAAGGCCCCGGCGAGCGCCGCGTGTTCGGGCCCGAGAACGATACGAGCGGCCGGAGCCAGATGCTCGGCAAGCGGCGATGCGCAAGACGCCGCAGCCGCCGGCACGAGCAACCGAAAGAGCGGCATGTCCAAACCCTCGGGCGGTGCGTCGCCCCGATCTTGCGCGAGCCAGACTGCACCCACCGCGGGTCCAAGGCTGTGCGCGAGCGCCGCCGGACTACGTCCGAGCGCCCCGGACCCTGTCACCACCATCACCGGCGCAAGCCTGGCCGCGCCGGCGATGACGCGCGCCGCCTCGACCGGCGTGCCCCCAATCTGCGCAAAGACCCACGCCACGAGATCCTCGGGCCTTTCCATCGCGGCCGGTGCGCTAGGGGTGGTGGGCGCCGCAGGGCAGGCGCTCACCGCAGCGGATGCGAGCCGCCGTTCCTCCGGGGGGCTCTTCAAGGCCACGAGCCAATCTGTGATCGCGAAGTCGTCGCTGCGGCCGGTAGCGTCGAAGCGGCCGGATGCTAGGAGCGTGCGCCCATAGCCTGCGCGCACGCGCGCTCCGTGGGCACGCCTCACGATATAGCCCCGACGGCCCGCCCCGGCGCAGCCGGCCACGCCATCGATGAATGGAGCACCCAAGGCCCCAGCCAAGGCCGCCAGGAAGGCCGGTTCCTGGGGGCCTGCGAGCACCAGTGCGGGCCCAAGCGGCGCGACAAGAGTGGCCACGGCCGCGGGGTCCGCCAGGCCGCCCGTGGTCACGGCCAATGGATTGGCGCCGGCGGCGCGCAGCCGTTGCACGAGATCGGGACACGCCCCGGCGGTCAGGACCAGGGTCGTAAGACGTAGTGCGGGCTCGCGGTCACAGGCCTCCAAGGCCTGATCGAGCGCGGCGCGGTCGCCATTATCCAAGCGAATATCGGCGCCATCGGGATGCGCAATGTCGCGCAGGAGCACGATGATGGAGCCGGCGAGATCTTGAAGCGCGGGCACGGGTCGGGCACGCCGATCGGCCCGGCGATGGACGAGTGCCACCACCGCCTCCTCGTAGGCCGCACCCGCGCCGAACAAAGCGGCGACGGCACGCGCGCGGGCGGCGACACCCGCCTCGCAGGCGGACTCGAGGGCACGCAGAGGGCCCAGGAAGCGGTCATCGGCGCCCCGGGAGGCCAGCGCCAGGCGCCGCTCGACGATCGCCACCCATACATAAAGCTCGCCCACCCAGTCGACCACGGGAAACCAGAGGATCTGGGCGTCACCGTCGCTGCCTACGCGGGCCTTGAGTTCGGCGACGCGCGGGCGCACGAAATCCGCGAATGTCCGCAAAGCCCGATCGAGGGCCAGGCTTTGCGTCGCGTTCGTCTGCGCGAATCGTGCGAAAAGCGGCGCGAGGTCCTTCAACACAAGGAAGCGCTGGATCTCGTTGGTGCCCTCGTAAATATTGAGGATGCGGGCGTCGCGCCGCCACTTCTCGATCGGCTCCGAAACGGCGGCAGCCTGCGGACCGTGCTCGCGCTCGAGTGCGAGCAGCACGCGATGGAGGCCCTCGGAGGCCAGAAACTTGGAGAGCGCAGCCTCGATGCGGAAGTCCCCGCGGCGCAAATCAGCGCGGTCCATGAGGCCCACAAGCCGCGCGCCCAAGGTCCGCACCCGCTCATACTCGGAGCGCGCCACCAAAGCCACCTCGGAGCCGGCCTCGAAGCGATCCCCATAGTCATCGAGCAGACGCTCGAGGAGATTCGCAGCCCCGATCACGAGCCCGCCACGGCCTACGCTCAAGGTCTCCAGGGCGCTGACCTGCCCATGGCCTTCGAAGCCTATGATCCGGCTTACGCACACGCGCACCGACGATAAGGCGAGTTCGTTGGTGGGCGAGGCGCGCTGACCGAGCTTACGTTCGTCACGGCCGACCGCAAACCCCTCAGAGCGCCGCTCGACCATGAACCCGGTCTCGCCCCCCGGCGCCTGGGCATACAGACAGTATCGATCGGCGATCGAGCCGTTCGTGATCCACATCTTCGCGCCCGACAGTTCGAAGTACTCGTAGACCGGACCGTCCGGGCTGTCCACCGGCACGCCCCTGTCGTCATAGTCATGCATGACCCCCGAGTCCAACACCACCCGGCGGCGACCCTGCCCGGCATCCCAGGCACTGTCATCGAGACGTGCTAGGGCGCCGTCCGGGAGGCGGTAATGGACCCCAGCGTCCGTAAATTCGAGGCGCCGCTCATCCAGCAAGATCCGCGGCCCCTGCGCCGCATTGAAGCGCCAGAGACCGGCGACGTCGGGCGCAAGCGACGCGCGGGCGGGGCGCGCACGGGTAGTGACCGCCCCCGTATCGGAACCGGCCGAGGGTTCGGTGAGCGCAAACGCGCTGATCTCGCGGTGGGCCAAAAAACGCAGAAAGCGTTCATGGGCGGCTATACGCTCCGGGAGACGCGACCGCTCCTCGGCCAATCGCGCGGCGAACCGCGCAAGGCCTTCCTGCAGGCCCAGGGCGCGGGCCGCAAGCCCGTCCAGATCACGGGCACGGGCGGCGGCTACCAAGGCCTCGAAATCGCCAAGGAGGTCGCGGGCCAGGTACTTCAACACGGATCCGGGTTTCAGGAAGCGGGCCTTCACGAGTGCGGCCATGGCCTCGAGGGTCTTCTTGATAGCCGCCGACCGCGGACGCTCGCTCAAGGCGCGCAGCCTGCCTGCCGCGCGGCGTAGATCCTCGAATGCCCCCTCCGGGTGGTCGCCGAGCTCCTCGGCCAGTCGCGGGATGTCCTTTTGCAAGGCCAGCAAGACCGGCATGGTGCCGATGCTGGTGCTCGCCATGACCAAGAGGCCCACCGACGGGTCGACGCGGCCCATGAGGAGGCCCGCGAGGACCGCGTATTCGGCCTTGCTGAGCCCGCGCCCACCCAGGTTCTCGGGGACCACGGTGGCAAAGGCCTGGAAGTCCTTCAATCGCTCGACATCGGAGGCTGGCACCGCGTGGCGCTCATCAATGGAGCGGCCATACACCTTGCCCTCAGGGTCCCGGAAGCCGCCGCGCACGAGACGCAAGACCTGCGCGCGCATACGCCGGAGAGCGGGATCGGCGCGAAAATCCTCCGGCACGAACACCTCGGTTGCGCCCAGAACCTCGCCGGACAGGAAGGCCCCACTCCGGTAGGCAAAGGACGCAGTCGCGCGCGGCGCAATCGGCAGGCGCCCCGCAACTGCAGGCGCCCCGCTCGGGGGAGGGCTTTCGAAGAAGCCGTGGCGCAAAAACAAGGCCGCCTGCGCATCGTCGGGGCCCGTCCACAAGGTCCGTTCCCAAGCGCTGTAGGCGCGCCCGTCGAGACCCGCCGGCCACTGCGCGAGCACCATGGCGTCGCGGTAGCGATGGCTCAGGATGTCGTCCTCGGAGTAGGCGATGCCCCCGAACACCTGACCCGCGCACCAGGCGACGCCATCCTGAGACACGCCGAAGCGCTCCTTGAGGAGCGCGACTACGGCCTGCGGCTCGCGATCGCACCAGACGCGCAGGCGATGGGCGAGCATGAGCGCATACTCGATGACTGCGAGCAGGCGCTTGACCGCGCCGAACTTGATCACCGCGTCCGAACCGTCGTGATCGCGATAGCCACCAGCGAACTGAACGCGCGAGCGGGCGTGGGCCTCGGCTCGGACCCCGAGCGCCTCCCCATAACCTTCCATGAGCGCGATCAGATAACGCGCAAATAAGGCGTCGACGAGAAACGGCGCGCGCCGCGCGGCGGGGACGCGCACGCAGCGGGCGACGTCGAGCCCGACAGCCCGCGGGGCGCCAGCGGTCTTCAACGGCGCCGCACCCTGCCCCACATCGGCGCCGACGTCCGGGAACCACGCGGATAAGCGGTCGGGTTCGCGACAGAGATCGGCGGTGAGACGCGTGAGACGCTCACCGCGCCTGCCCTCGGCGAGCAAGTGATGCATGGCCACGAAGCCCAGTCCGGTGTCGTGTTCGGCCAAGGCCGCCAACCGATCCTCGGGGCGTGCCTGGCCGCAGCGCAAGAATCGCACGAGATCGACACGGTCATCCTCGACCCATGCCTCAGCCATCGCCGCCAGGCGCGAGGTCGGAAAGAGGGCGGCCGCCGCCTCGCGCAGGGCGCGCCTCGTATTCGTTTCGAGATCCGCAAGGCGCGCGCTCGGGCGCACTCGGGGGAGGCGATTCAAGAGCGCGTCGTGCACAGCCCCATGCGCGCCCCGCTCCCACAGCCGAAGCAGGCGCTCAGGACCCGGGGGGCGCGCCGCGATCAAGGCTTGGCGCATCGTTTCGCGAAACGTCGGACCGGGTGCTACCGGCCGCGCCGCAATGGCGGCCACGAGACCCCGCAGGGTCTCATCCTCTGGCAGAGCGGCGGAATCCACGGCGAGGTCGCAGGCTACACTTCCATCGCATTCGAATCGTTGTGCCCCCGGGAGCTCATAGATGAGCCCGTGACCGTCGGTGCGGCGCCAGTCCACAGTCGGGACCGCGATCCGACAAGACTCGCATTTTATGCAATTCTCGAACGTGGCCCACGCGCCGCCGGCAGCGCCTCCCGGTTTATAGACCTCGGCGGGACAGACGCGACGTAAGCGCTCGGCCGCGGCCTTCGGGAGGTCGCGCGGGACATGGATGTGACGCCGCTCCGGCAGCGGACGTCCCAAAGGGGCAAGCCATGCCATAGGGGAATCGGCCGGGCTTCCATCGAGGGTCAGACGCGCCCGCACGGCCCCTTCGGCGCGATAAAACGGCCTGTCTTTGAGGCGGGAGCGCCCGGTGGCCACCGCCATGGCCGCGTCGGCCGCAAAGCCCAGGCCCCCGGACGCGACAAGCCAGGCGCCGCGCGCCAACGCCCGCGCCGCAAGCGTCCGTACCCGTTCCGGGATGGCCACGGCGAGACGGGTCTCGAGCAAAGGCAAGGAACGGCCGTATAAATAACCCAGGCTGCGGGCGAGCGAGGCGAGGAATGGCCCATCGCTGTCGACCGGCGCCAGACGGCCGCCCGCGCCGCGCAGAAAGGTCACGGAAAGCGGCGGCGCGTCGGTGTGGGCCGCCGTGCGGGGCACCGAGGCGGCCGAGGCAAGCGTGGCGCGATCGCGCAGGACGGACAGGGCTGCGCGCGCGCAGGCCCGCGAGTGTGCCGCCCGGCCGGCCATCACCGAGCCCACCAGCGCGGGGAGATGCTCGAAGATGAGCGGACTTGCGTGCAGGGCCTCGGGCCAGGCGGCGGCGAAACGGGCGTTGCGGTATTCGACACTCCGGCGCAGCCGGCCGCCATAGGACTCAGCCAAGGCCGCCGCCGAATAATCGCCGCGCGTGCGCAGATCGAGCACCGCGTCGGCAAAGGCGACTCCCGACATGGCCGCCGGCCCCATGAAATTCGGGTAAGGAAATTCGAGCCCGAGCCCCAGGGAGGCACCTCCCACCGCGAGCCCGTCATAAACGCCCACCACCCCTTCGCCCAAGCCCCCCGAGCGTATCACCTTGGCCCCATAGGCCACCTGAGTGGCGCCCTCGAGCAAGGCCGCGACCTCCGGCAGGCGCAGAAAGCGCCGCAAGAGCTGAGGGTGGTCAACGGGACTATCCTCGGCGAGACGATCGAGCGGGAGCACGAGACCCACCGACACGCTATCGCGATTTGTGTACACGAAACCCGTGGCATCCAAAGGCACCGTGCGCCCCTTCCAGACGCCGTTGCGCAACAACCATTCCTGAGCAATGCCCTCACCCGCACCGACGCCGAAACGCGTCTCGATGTCGGCTTCGGGCAGGGCGAAGACGGCCTTGATCCCCTGGGCATAATGCACGATCGGGCGCTCCAGCCCGGCGCGCGCGAGCAGGCCCGCGGCATCCCCCTCGGCCAGGAATACGCAAGGCGCCTCGATCGGTCCGCGCGCGGTGTCGACCCCGACTACGCGTCCGTCCCGAAACCGCAGGCCCGTAGCCGCGGTACGCGGCAAGAGCGTGGCCCCGCACGCGATGGCGCGACTCGCCAGATAGCGATCCAGCTTGGGACGCAGCACGGTCCAGGCCTCGCCGTAGTCGTTGCCCATCACCGCCCGCGCCTCGAACCCGGCGCAGCCGTCACCCCCGTGGATGAACAGCGAGCGCCCAACGATGCGCCGTTCACGAGGCGCGCGGTCCCATTCGCGGGCGCCCAGGACGTCTTCACGCAACAAGGGTTCGGCGTGATAGACGCCGCCTGACCAATTCTCCGCGCCGGCGAATTCCGCGCCTTCCAGCACCAGCACGCGCACACCGGCGCGCGCAAGCCGTAAGGCCGCGCTTATGCCGGCCGGTCCCGCGCCTACGATCACAACCTCGGGTCCCTGGCCCATAGGCCCTCCTGCCTCCAGTATAGACCCGCTGCCGATCCACCATGGTGCGCGGCGCTCCCCAAGCACCGGGGCACAAGGGCGGCCCGGAGCGGTCGACAGTCGCGGGGGCGCGGGCCCGAGCCGGGGGAGACCCGCGGCTTGCGTCGGATGAGGGCCGGCGGCAAATGGCGTTAAGCTCGCACGCCTAGACTCATCACGGAGGATGTCATGCCCGGAACA
>NZ_JBTRWP010000044.1:0-21804 GCF_054609335.1 Acidiferrobacter sp.
TAAGCCCCAAATGCGTCTTCCTCTATCCCCTCGTAGCCGACGCGCGCGAAAAACTCCAAAAACCTTCAATAGGCCCCCAGCGTAAGCCGGCAAGAAGTGATAATCGTTTCTACATTTAGAATTGCTGACCAGTCTCCGATGTGTCTATTCGGGATGAACTCGTTGTGGTATTGTAGGGTTCATCCGCGTACCTGAACTCGAGTCAGTCTGCGCGCCTCCTTCATTTCCTCTTTACTGTGCAAGAGGCGATCGCTTTTGTGGGTGTTTTTAGGGGTATCCTGGGTTCTCTCGAATTAATGACGTTCGGATCTTCGATGGCCGTGCGTCGTCCTGATCGTCAAGGGTATTCCTGCGTCCCGGAAAGAGCGCCACATTGCGGTTGAAGGCAAACCGGGGCCCTATGAAAATCGAACGCTTACCCTCATCGCGTGATAGAAGGATCGGGAATGGCGCGTATCCGCCCGTGGCGGCCGTGGTCGGTGCCGGGGCCTGGGGTACGGCGCTTGCGACTGCGTTTTCGCGTGGTGGCTACCGTGTGAATCTTTGGACGCGTCAGGCGCGTGTCGTGGCCTCGATCCGCGATCGGCGCCGTAATTCCGCCTACCTGTCCGATGTTCAGTTACCGGATGGGCTTACGGCTACCACGGACCTTGCGTGCGCACTCCGCGGCGCCGAAGTGGTGGTGATGGCGGTTCCAAGCAGCGCCTTACGCGTGATAGCGCGACGCGTCGGACCGCTTTTGCCGGCCGATGTCCCTGTGCTTTTTGCGAGCAAGGGGCTCGAGCTAGGCAGTGGCGCGTTTATGACGGAGGTTGCGGAGGCCGTGTTCGCCGGGCGTCTCGTCGGGGTGCTGACAGGTCCCGGCTTCGCCGCCGAGGTCACGCGGGGGGAGCCGACCGTGTTGACGCTCGCCCTGGCGGCGCTCTCTGGCCAAAAGACCGTCGGCCGAGGGGCGCGCGAGTTTGCCGAGACCTTCAAGGCGCGTCTTGCGAGCGGCGGGATCTCGGTGGCGATCACCGACGATGTCGTGGGGGCGCAGGTGGGCGGGGCCCTGAAAAATGTCATCGCGATCGCCTGTGGTATGGCGGCTGGCCGGGGGTTTGGCGAGAACGCGCGCGCGGCGATCATCACGCGCGGCTTCGAGGATATGCGCAAGTTGGCCGTGGCGCTCGGCGGCCGCGCAGAGACTTTGCTTGGCAGCTGCGGGGCGGGTGATGTGTTTCTCACGTGCGCCAGCACCCAGTCGCGCAATTTCCGTCTGGGTGTGGCATTGGCGCGTGGCGATGAACCCCCGGCCGGGGTGGTTGAAGGTATCAACACCGCCGAGGCCGTGCGTATGCTTGAGCAGGATGCGGACATCGACCTGCGTCTGCCGCCCGTGATCCGCGCGCTATGGGCGCACGAGATATCCCCGGAGCAGGCGCTCGAACGCCTGTTGGGCGTGGATTGAGGGTGGCGGTGGCCGAGGGTCGTAAACCGACGGTGCTTGCCACCGATCTCGACGGCACCTTCCTCGGAGGGGATCGGGCCGCGCGCGGTGCGCTTTATCGGTGGATCGCCGAGCGCCGCGACGAACTTATGGTGATCTTCGTCAGTGGGCGGGGCTTGGGGTTCATGCGGGAACTGGCGGATCGCTTGCCGGTGCGTCCGGATCATGTGATCGCGAATGTCGGTACGAGTGTCGCCGCCGGTCCTGACTGGCGCCCGCTGGCCGACATCGAGTCGTGGCTTGATGCGCGCTGGCCCAAGGATGCGCCCGCGCGTATCGCGAAGGTACTTGCGCGCTATCCCGGGCTTACCGCGCAGCCGGTCGTGGAAGGGCGGCGGGTCTCACGTTACTACCGCGATCACGGCGAGGCGATTGCCGCGCAGGCGGACGTGGAGCAGATCGGGTTCGAGGCCCTGCTCTCGGATGGGCGCTATTTCGATGTTCTTCCGTCCGGAGTACGTAAGGGCCCGACGCTTTTAAGGACACTCACCGCCCTGGGGATCGCGCACGAGCGCACGCTGGTTGCCGGAGATACACTGAACGATTTGTCGTTGTTCGAGACCGGGCTTGCCGGCGTTGCCGTCGGCAACAGCGAGGCGGGGCTCGTGCGCGCCGTCCGCGCGTGGCCCAATGTGCATCTGAGCACCAAGCCCGGTGCGGCCGGGGTACTAGAAGCGCTCAGGGTATTCCACGAAAGGGGGAGTTTATGGGAACACCGCTCGTCATAGTCTACCATCGCCAGCCTTACGAGGAGAAGGTTGTCGATGGCCGCACGGTGCTCGTGGAGAACAAGAGTCCCAATGGCATCGTGCCTGCGCTTAAGGGGTTTTTTGGAAACGTCGAGCGCGCCACCTGGGTTGCCTGGAAAAAGGCCCCGGCTGGCAAGAAAGGGGCATTTGAGCCGCGCATTACCGTGGAGGACAGCTACGGGAGTTACGAGGTCGCGCGCCTGCCGCTCGATGGTAATCAAGTTCGCCAATTTTACCATATCACATCGAAAGAGGCGTTGTGGCCGGTGATCCACAGCCTTCCGTACGCCTTTAGCACCGAACATACCGATTGGGCCACGTTCCGCGATGTCAATGAGCGCTTCGCGGAGGCGGCATGCGCGGAGGCGGCGCCCGGCGCGGTTGTATGGGTACATGATTACAACCTGTGGCTCGTTCCGAAATTCGTGCGCGATCGACGCCCGGATGTCACGTTGGCGTTCTTTCATCACACGCCCTTTCCGGCGCCCGATATCTTTTGCATTCTTCCATGGCGCGAGGAGATTCTGGAGAGCCTGCTCGCCTGTGATCTCGTGAGCTTTCATGTGGCGCGCTATGCGCGCAATTTCGGGGCGCTCGTCAAGGCCTTGCGTCCGGCGGCGATCATGGAAGATGGTCCGGTGCCTCCCGAATGGCAGAATGTCGGCACGGCCTTGACAGAGGACACCGCGCCGCGCTCCGTGACGGTTCAGGGTCATGTCACGCATATCGATGCGACCCCCATCGGGACCCATCCCGAGCTCATACGCACGATCGTCGAAAGCGAACGCGGGCAGGCACGGGCACGGGCGATCCGCGAGGAGATCAAGGAGGATATCCTGATCGTTTCGATAAACCGCGTGGACTATACGAAGGGCGTGCATCAGATGCTCGAGACCTTCGATCGCTTGCTGGGGCGGCGCCCGGAGTTGCGCGGGCGCGTGAAGTTGATCCTGACGACGGTGGCGCCGGCCGACGGTATGCGTGTCTATCGCAATGCGCAGCAGCAGATTGAACAGACTGTGGGGCGCATCAATGGCCATTACGGGACGCTGACGTGGCTGCCTATCATGCTATCCACCAATCCGATGCCCTTTGAGGAGGTCTTGTGTTGCTATCGTGCGGCGGACATCTGCTGGGTGACGCCGTTGCGTGATGGCCTGAATCTGGTGGCGAAGGAGTTCGCGGCTGCCAATGAGGGGAGTGACGGGGTGCTTGTGCTCTCGGAATTCGCGGGGGTCGCAATCGAGCTGCGGGGCGCGGTTCTGGCGAATCCCTACAGCCGCAATTCCATGGATCGGGCCATCGATGAGGCGATTGATATGCCGCGCGCGGAACGGCGGGCGCGCATGGAGCGTATGTTTGAGCAGGTGACGCGCCTCGATATCCGCCATTGGACGGCGCACATCCTGGAACTCTTTTCGCGTGTGAATCCCGCGCAAGGCCAGGGGGGAGGGGTGTTTCGTGATCGCAGGGACAAAGTCGGCACACACTAGATTCGCGAGCTTTCCCGTGTCGGGCGGTGTACGCATGGTCTTCATGCAAGACAGGGTTTGTGGGCGCTGTGGGCGGCGCGCGGCCGCGATATCGTGATCCTCCCATCTTGGCGTACCGACCAAAAAGCGCCAGACGCCTGCGCATGGGCCCCCCGTGGGCGTGGCGGTGATTCCCGGCTAGATGCCTGACGCCGATACGACCTCCGAGGGTTCCAGGCGGGCCAATAGTGTTCCCTCGTGGCTTCCTGGGCCAGGTATTGAGCGTCCGGGACCCTGCGGCCCCTCCCGCCAATCGACCATCCGATCGCCCAGGGCCTCCTGAAGGGCGATAGGGGTCATGGTCGTGTCGCTAGGGCGCCGTGCCGATGCGTGTGGCCCGAAGGGCACCGCATGACGCCTCCCGTTCGGATTCCCACGTTCGCTTCGCGTCAGCATGGCGCCCGCTCGCGGCCCGCGGTCGTCGTCGGCCGTTGTCCACATGGATGCGTGCATCAATGCGGTCACGCCCCGGGCGCGAATGGGATGCCTGCCGCACCCATCCGCCAAGGCCCGTCCGGAGCGCATGGGGTCTCTGCGCACGGTCCCGGTCAACCGCTCCGCAGGGCCTCTTTGAGACGGCGCGGATCCGGCGCGTATCAAAGCCATGGCAGCCTCTATCAGGACCCGAGGGTCCCCATATCGATGACGAAACGATATTTGACATCGCCCCGGACCGTACGCTCATAGGCCTCATTGACGTCCTTTATCGAGATGCGCTCAATGTCGCACACGATGTTGTGCTGGCCACAGAAATCCAGCATCTCCTGCGTCTCCGGCAGACCGCCGATCAATGATCCCGCCAAAGATCGCCGCCGGAATATCAAGGGAATCCCGTCGACCTTTTTGAGGGGTTCCACGGAACCTACGATCACCATCGTCGCGTCGCGCTTCAATAGGGCCATATAGGGGTCGACATCGTGGCCCACGGGAATCGTGTTCAGCAGAAAGTCAAAGCGATCCCGCGCCTGTTTCATGGCCTCGGCCTGCGTGGAGATCAGCACGTCGTCGGCGCCGAGCTTCCTCGCATCCTGGCCTTTGGAAGGTGAGGTTGTGATCATCGTCACATGGGCGCCCATGGCGTGCGCGAACTTTACCCCCATGTGACCGAGCCCGCCGAGACCGATGATGCCCACTCGCTGGCCGGCCCCGACGTTCCAGTGCTTGAGCGGGGAATATGTGGTAATTCCCGCACACAGAAGCGGGGCGGCCGCCGCCGGATCGAGATTCTCCGGGATGTGCAGGACGAAGCGCTCGTCCACGGTGATTGTGTCGGAATAGCCGCCAAACGTTACAGCGTGCGGCGTTCCCCCGATCTTGTCCTCGCCACCATAGGTGCCGGTAAAGCCATGGTCGCAGTATTGCTCCAGACCGGCCTGGCAGGAGGGGCAGGTGCGGCAGCTGTCTACCATGCAACCGACGCCCGCGAGGTCACCCACTTGGAAGCCCTTGACCTCACTGCCGATCGCAACGACCCGCCCGACGATCTCGTGTCCAGGAACAAACGGATAGGAGGTCCAGCCCCATTCGTTGCGCGCCGAATGGATATCCGAGTGACAGATGCCACAGAACAGAATATCGAGGACGATGTCCTGGGGTCGTGGGTCGCGACGCTCGAATGTGAAGGGTTGCAGCTCCGCGGTTGCCGATTGTGTCGCGTATCCTGTCGTTTTTATCGTCATTGCGGCCTCCATTTATGCCTTTCATCATATTTTGTGTCTGGCGGCTAAAAGGCTCCATGCCGTCAAACTCGGTCCATCAAAATGCCCCGACGCGCGGCCGTTTCGCGCTTGCAGACGTCCAGACGCGCCTCAGGCGGCGGCCGACGCCATCGGCATCTTGTGTTCGTTGGGTATGTATCGGCACTCGGTGCGACGCACATCGACGTGCCGCTATCCGGGTCGCCACCGGTGTTACGCGTGCCGGCGCGCTCTTCGGTCATCGCCATCGCAAAAAGCCCGCGGATGTCCATAATCCCGGGGTGCCGGTGCGGCAACGAGCACCTGTCTTGCAGGTGGCCTGCGCCCCTTGTCTATCATCGCCGGCGCATCGATGGGCGCGCCTTTACCTCGCCGTCATGATCAGGCCCGATCTCTCTGGCGAATCCGCATGAATACGCGGCGCCGAAGAGGACGCATGCGATCGGTGGCGGACATTGGGGATGTGCCCATTAAACCAAATACGCAGGTCGACGACAAGTGCGCGAAGGCCCTCTGCATCCTTTAGAAAAACGCGCGCGCGACAGGATCAATAAACGAGCCGATCACGCGACCTGAAACCGCGAGGGTCCAAGAAATGGATGGAAACCTCCTGCAATCTCGCGAATTCGTGTGTGGAAACCCCGGAAATGCGTGTGGCAGGCGCCCGCGGCGCATTTGTAGGGATGTATACGGTGCGCCCTGATTGGCGCTCGTTCTTGGACAGGGGCAAGCTCATCTGTCATAATGCCAAACCACCTTTTTTGGTGGGCGTGCCCATCCTACTTAGGTCCGACTTATGCGGACTCAAGGGTGCTATAGGATGGTTTCGCACGCAGAGCATAAGGAGAGACACATGAAAACAACGAAACGGCTTTCGCAATGCCTCGGGGGGCATGCGTTACCGGAAAGCAGCGTTCTTTGGTCTTCTCGTCACGGGCTTTTCTGGACACTCGGGGCCTTCGCAACTATGGGATTGATTGGCGCGGCCTTGGTTTCGAGTTACTGGAACAAGGGCCAGCTCGTGCGTGCGACGATGGCGGGGGCGAACCGCATTGTCCTTACGGCCAATGCCGCACCCCCGGCCCTATGGTCCAATGCCTGGCTTGGTCGCCGGCCATATCGCGCCGTGGCGTTTCATGGCCTTCGAAGGGTCGCGACCGGGTTCAGCCTCATGACCTTGCAGAAGCCGAGGACGCTCACCCAGGATTTACTGCATGTGGCGCCCGATATCTCCGTTCGTTTAACCAAACTCAAGGATGAGTTGTCGGCCGAAACCACCCGGGTATTCGCAGCGCACGCGTGGCTTTGACGGCCAGCTGACGCGCCATCGGCCGGTTGGTCACAGCCTTTTATCCGGTCGCGATAGGCCCCGTAAACGCGAGAGGACCGCATCGAGCATGCGTTTGCCCGGATGAGGCCGCTTTGGATACCTCGAAAACCAGGATGGGACGCGCGTGGCGGACGGATATAATGCGCCAATGCAAACGGAGCAATGGCAGCAGAGCAAAATGTCCTGGCAGGCTCTCGGTGGGCGGCTTCTCGCCGCTTCCGCCAAGCCGCGCACGGCGAAGGTCGTCAATGGCGTCGCAATTATCGGTCTTGCGGCAGTCCTGGCCCACTGGACCTGGGGGGTGCTTTCGTCACCGGTACGAGCCGCATCGCCGCCTGTCATAAGCGCGCAGTCAGCGCCGCCACCGCTGCGGGTGTTGCTGAAAAGCCATTTATTCGGTCAGTCGCCAGCAACGACCTTGGCGGCGATCCCGATCAGCCATCTCGCGCTGACCCTTTCGGGGCTGGTGGCGGGCCATCCGGGCGTGGCTCTGATCGCTGGGGCAAGCGGGAAAGTGTATCCGTACCTCGTCGGGACCAGCGTGGCCCCGGGCGTGGTTCTGGCGGCCGTCACCGCGGATCGGGCTATTCTGCGGCAAAACGGTCGACTCGAGAGCCTTTTGCTGTATTCCCGGACGCCTGCGGCGCCACCGGCATCGGTAACCCCCTCCATGCCGACGGCGCGCGCCCGGGCGGCCGCTGTGCCTCATCCCTCGGGGTGGGCGCCCGCCGTGACGGTCCCTGTGAAGCCATCCGTAGTGGCAGCGTTTGCGAGCGTATCGAATGCCACGTTGAAGTCGTGGCTGGCGCCTGGGCCGGAGGGCGGCGTGTTGGTCAAGGGTGCGCCGGCGCCGGCCTTTGCGAGTCTCGGTCTGCGTCAGGGGGATGTGATCGAGGAGGTGAATGGGCGGCCCGTGAATTCCCTGGGCGCGGCGGTCGGCGCTTATATCGCTGGCGCCAAAAGTGGCGATGTCACAGTGGATGTGGCGCGCGACGGACGCATGAAGGTCTTTCAGTACACGATGCAAGCCCCATGAGTCCGTTTGTGTGGTGGATACCCTTTCTAAGGACGGAGTACCGATGGGTGAGTGGGTATGTAGCCGGCCGTGTGTTAGCCGGTCATGGGCGGGGATCGTTCTAGCGCTGTTGCTGGCGTTCATGCAATCGCCGGCCCAGGCCGCGAATGAGCACGCGGGTCCGAGCCCGGGGGCTCCCGTGGTGGGGGCGCGTACCCCGCTTGCGACCACGCCTCCGTCACACCCTGTACTGAGTTCCGGTACGGGGCCGGCCATGGCCCGCGCCGGATCGACGGTGGTCAGCACGTCTCGCAAGATTCCGCCAGGCGAGATGCTGTTTAACTTCAATAACGCCAACATTCGTGCCGTGATCCGCACGGTCGCCGAGCTTACCGGCAAAAATTTCCTGGTCGATCCGCGGGTGCAGGGCAAAGTCACGATCATATCGACTACGCCTGTATCCGTGAAGGCCGCCTACCAGATCTTTGTAAGCGCCTTGAAGGCGCAAGGGTTTGCGGCGGTTGCGGGCCCGGGTGGCGTGATCAAGGTGCTGCCTGAAGCCAATGCCCGTCAGGCGGCGCCGGTCAGCGGCTACTGGCCGCGTGGGGGAGATCAATTGGTAACCCAGATCATACCGATCGAAGAGGGCGAGGCGGCGCAGCTTATGCCTCTTCTGCGGCCCCTGATGTCGAGTGCGGGAATCCTGTCTGTCTATGCGCCGACCAATACCCTGATCGTTACCGACGATGCCGATAATATCCGCAGGCTTTTGCGTATCGTCTATGGGGTAGAGACCGAGATGCGTGCGCCTATCGCCATAGTTCCGGTGCGTTATGCGTCCGCGGTGGACATTGCCAACCTCCTTGTGCGCCTAGGTGAGGCCCAATTACCCAATGCTGCGGGCATGCCGAGCGGCAACTACAGCCCCGTCTACATCGTGCCGGATACGCGTACCAACAGTTTGCTCGTGCGTACCGCGAGCGTAAAGAAGCTCAGATTCATCGAGGCGCTCGTGCGCAGGCTCGATGCGCACGGTGCGAGCGGGGGGACCACGCATGTGGTGTATCTCAGAAACGCCCGGGCCACCAAGATTGCAAAGATCCTGCGCGGTCTTTTACAGGGGGAAGCCAAGGGTGCCAGCCAGCGTCAGAGCGGGCCGGTGGTGCCGGTAGCCCTGCCGGGAGAGCCGCCAGGGGCTCCCCAGGTCCGCAACCGTGTCTCGGCACGCGCCATCAAGACCTCGCTCGTCCAGGCCGATCCATCGATCAATGCGCTCATCATAAACGCCCCCAATGCCGTGTATGACAGCCTGCGCGCGGTGATAGCAAAACTCGACATCCGCCGGGCTCAGGTATTCGTCAAGGCGCTCATCGCCGAGGTCACGGTCGATAACACTGCCGAGCTCGGCGTGCAGTGGGCAGGTGCGGCTCCGGCCGGGAGCGGCGCCGTAGGCGGCGTCACGAACTTCCCATTGACGGGCTCAGGAATCGTTTCGACCGCGGCGAGCCCTTCGAACCTGGCCAATGACGCGGGTCTTGCGCTCGGGTTCATAAGCGGTACTGTCAAGCTCGCCGGCGGACAAACGGTCGTCGGACTATCGGCATTTGCGCGCGCCCTGCAATCGGTCTCGGGCGTGAATGTCCTTTCGACACCGGACCTTTTAACGCTCGACAATACCGAAGCGAAGATCATGGTCGGCCAGAATGTGCCGTTCATAACCGGAAGCTACTCCACCGCGGGAACCGTAGGTACAGTGGGCGTCAATCCATTTCAGACGGTCGAGCGCAAGAACGTGGGCCTTACTCTAAAGATCAAGCCGCAAATAACGGCTGGCAACAACATCAAGATGCATATCTATGAAAACGTGTCGAGCATAGCGCCGAGCCTTTCCGGCGCAGTCGACCTCATCACGAATAAGAGAGAACTGGAGACCACGGTTATCGTCGCCAATGGCAAGACCATAGTTCTGGGCGGGCTCATCAGTGACGAAGTCGAGAACAACTGGCAGGGGGTGCCATTGTTGGACGACATACCGTGGATAGGAAACTTGTTTAGGTACCGCCAGCGCGTGAAGAAGAAGACCAACCTCATGGTTTTCCTGAAGCCTGTCATCGTACGCAACAGCGAGCAGAGCGAAGGGTTCACGGCCTCGCGCTACGCCATGATGCAGGCTGAGGAGGACGCGGTACGGTTTTCACGGTCGGTGATATTGCCAAATTACCATCAGCCCCACCTGGCGCCCCTGAAGGAGCGCCGCGCCGGGACCGGAATGCACCCCACGCACAAGGGAGCAAGGCCCGCAGGTGCCGCCCATGGTTGAGATGATCGAGCGCCCACTGGATAAGGAGTGGGTCGCTAAGCTGCCCTACCACTTCGCCAAACGTTATGGCGTGATGAGCGTGGGGCTTGTCGGCGATGAGGTCGAGGTCTGGCAGCGCGCGCAGGTGCCTGGGGTGGTACTGGCGGAACTCGAGCGCGTACTGCGACGGCCGCTTAAGCTGAACACCGTAGGCGAAGAGGCGTTTCTGGCGGCGCTCAATACGGGTTATGCGCGCGACATGTCGCAGGCCCAGCAGATCATGGGCGATCTCGACGACAAGCTTGATCTCGCCGAACTCGCACAGCATCTCCCAAAGACCCAGGACCTTCTGGAGAGCGAGGGCGATGCCCCCGTGGTGCGCCTCATCAACGCGCTGCTCACGCAGGCGGTGCGCGAACAGGCGTCGGATATCCATGTCGAGGCGTTCGAGACGCGGTCTTTGGTGCGCTTTCGGGTGGATGGAGTACTGCGCGACGTCATCGAGCCCCAGAAGGCCGCGCATGGGGTGTTGGTATCGCGTATCAAGATCATGTCGCGGCTCGATATCGCCGAGAAGCGCCTGCCCCAGGATGGCCGCATTACCTTGCGCCTGGCCGGCCGGCCGATCGATGTGCGCGTCTCCACCGTTCCCACTGCGCATGGTGAGCGCGTGGTCATGCGGCTTTTGGATAAGCAGGCGGGGCGCCTGAACCTGGGTGCGCTGGGGATGCCCGACGATACGCTTGCCACCTTGCGCGCGCTCATCAATGAGCCGCATGGGATCTTTCTCGTGACCGGCCCCACGGGTTCGGGCAAGACGACCACGCTCTATTCGGCGCTCGGTGAGCTCAATACACACACATCGAACATCATGACCGTCGAGGATCCGGTCGAATACGAACTCGATGGCGTGGGCCAGATCCAGGTGAACCCCAAGATCGACCTGACCTTCGCGCGGGCGTTGCGCTCGATTTTAAGACAAGACCCGGACATCGTCATGATCGGCGAGATCCGCGATCTTGAGACCGCCCAGATCGCTGTACAGGCGAGCCTGACCGGTCACCTGGTGCTTGCGACCTTGCACACCAATGACGCGGTGGGGGCCGTCACGCGCCTGGTCGATATGGGTATAGAGCCGTTCCTCGTGGCCTCGACCCTCCTCGGGGTCCTGGCGCAGCGCCTCGTGCGCACCGTGTGCGGGAGCTGTCATGGACAGGCGCAGAGCACGGGCAAGAGCTGTCCGGCCTGCGGATCGACCGGATTTCAGGGGCGCACCGGGCTCTATGAGCTACTTACCGTCGATGACTCCTTGAAGGCCCTGATCCATGACCGGGCGGCCGAGGCGCGGCTGCGCGAGATAGCGCTTTCGCGCGGCTTGCGGACACTTCATCAGGACGGCCTGCGGGTCGTGGCCGAGGGACGCACCACCACTGAAGAGGTTATGCGGGTCTCCCGCGACTGATTATGGCGGCATTCGAGTATGAGGCACTAGACAGCGAGGGACGCGCAGTCAAAGGGGTCATGGAGGGCGATGCCGAGCGGCGTGTCCGCGGCCTTCTGCGCGAAAAGGGTTTCATACCCGTCAAGATCGCGCCGATCGGCAAGGAGCGGAGCGAACGGCGGGCGTTCCGTTGGCAGGGCGGTCTCAAGGCCGCGGAGCTTGCGCTCATCACGCGCCAGTTCGCGACGCTGGTGCGGGCCGGCCTGCCGATCGAGGAGGGCCTGCACGCCCTGACCGAACAAAGCGAGTCGGCGCGCGCGCGCAAGATCCTTGCGGCGGTACGCACCAAGGTACGCGAGGGGCAGCCTCTGGCGCAGGCCCTGGGTGATTTCCCGGGGTCTTTTCCGCCACTCTTCCGGCACCTCGTGGAGGCCGGCGAACAGTCCGGAAAACTCCCGGTTATCCTGGAGAGGTTGGCCGATTACACTGAGCAACGCCAGGCATTGACGCAGAAGGTATGGGTGGCATTTCTCTATCCGGCGCTGGTCAGCGTCGTCGCCGTAGCCATCGTCGGCGGCCTGCTCGTGTACGTCGTACCGCAGATCGCCCAGGTTTTCGTCGATAGCGGCGCGCCGCTTCCGTGGGCCACGCGGACCCTGATTGCCATCAGCCATATCGCCAAGGAGGGGGGCGTGTTGTGGCCGGCCGGCGGGCTTGCGCTCCTGCTCATGGGGCGATGGCTGCTGCGTAAGCGGGAGCGGCGCGTCGCCTGGCAGAGGTTTTTGCTGCGCGTGCCACTGCTGGGGCGGCTCATCCGTAGCCTGAATGCGGCGCGGCTTGCGAGCACACTTGGGATCCTCACGAGTTCCGGGATTCCGCTTTTGGCGGCGCTCGACACGGCCTTGCACGTCGTGACCAATCTGCCGATGCGGATGGCGGTCGAGGAGGCCAAGCGCCAGGTGCGCGAGGGCGGGTCGCTCGGTCGCTCGCTCGGGCGGGCCAAGCTCTTCCCGCCGCTTGTGATCCACCTGGTGAGTAGCGGCGAGGCGAGTGGGTCCCTGGATACCATGCTGGCGCGCGCCGCCGAGGCCCAGACGCGGGAATTGGAGGGCTTTGTGACGGCGCTCACGAGTCTCATCGAGCCAGTATTGATCCTGGTCATGGGGGGAATGGTGCTGTTCATTGTGCTCGCCATCCTCCTGCCGATATTCGACATGAACCAACTTATCAAGTGAACCTTATGCCTAAGAGTCAGCGGTCGCACGGTTTTACCCTCATCGAGGTCATGGTCGTCATGGTGATCATAGGGATCCTGGCGGCGGTGATCGTGCCGAAGATCATGAATCGCCCCAATCAGGCGCGTATCGTGGCGGCCAAGAACGACATTCGTTCGATTGTGAGCGCCCTGAAGCTCTATCGTCTCGACAACGGCCAATACCCGACCCAGCAGCAAGGCCTGAAGGCGCTGGTGCAAAAGCCGACGTCGGGCCCGGCCGCGTCCGACTGGCGTACCGGCGGCTATCTCCCGCACCTGCCCGTCGATCCCTGGGGACGGCCCTACCAGTATCTGAATCCCGGTATTCATGGGCGTGTGGATGTCTTCAGCTACGGGCCGCACGGCAAGGGTCACGGTATGAAGGATGTCATCGGATCATGGCAGCTCTAGCGGGCCATCGCGGATTCACGCTGTTCGAGGTCCTCGTCATTCTGGCCTTGATCGGCATCATGCTGGGCGTGGTCGCGCCGCGCCTCAGTCGCGATGTCGGGGTCTCCGCGCGCCATGAGGGTCTGCGTCTTGTGGCGCTCCTCCAGGCGGCGCGCACCCAAGCGATCGTGACCGGACGGCCGTATCGCGTGGACTTCACGACCCACGGCTATGATTTTCAGAGACTGAACGACCACGGACGCTTCACGGCCGTCAAGGGCGCACTGTTCCGGGCGCGACGCCTGCCGGCGGGCGCGGTGATTCAGGGTCTCGGGAAGCGGCGCGTCGTGGTGTTCACGCCAAGCGGTCTTGGGCGCATGTTTCATTGCGAGATCGTGACGCGCCACGGACGTTTTCTTGTGTCGGGCAATGATGATGGACATGTCAAAGGCGTGGCGCGTAGCTAGGTGCGAGGGGTTCACTCTGATCGAGGTGCTGGTCGCGCTTTTCATCCTGGCGATCGCGCTGGCCGCAGTCATGCGCAATCTGACCGGTGCGATCACCACCACCGGCGCGTTGCGCGACCGGACATTGGCGCTGTGGGTGGCCGAGAACCGGTTGGCGCGCGTGGAGGCCATCGTTCATTGGCCGCCGCTTGGGCGGCGCCACACGAAGGCCCGTGAGGACGGCCGGCGGTTTCGGGTGGTGACGAAGGTGGTGACGACCCCCTTGCCGGAGATCCGGCGGGTGCGCGTCACGGTCCGCCGTGCGCGGCGGCCGCAGGTGCTGATGCGGCTTGTCGGCTTTGTACGCAAGCCATGACGCGCAACCGCGGATTCACCTTGCTCGAGATGCTGGTGGCGATCGCGATCTTTGCCATCGTCGGGGCGATCGCCTACACCGGTCTGGACCGCGCGATGGCCATCCGCACGCAGTTGAAGAGCGTGCGCGTGCGCTGGCAGGCGCGCGGGCTCGCCTATTACCGGCTGGCCAATGATCTGGCCCAGGCGCGCGGGCGGCCAGTGCGCGATGGCGCCGGTACATTGGTACCGGCATTCATAGTGCGCCGGATGGGCCGCGGGGTGCGGCTCAATTTCACGACCGGCGGCACGCCGCCATTCGGCTCAGGTCCGGCAAGCGATCTGCGGCGCGTCGATTACACGGTCATGCATGGGCAGTTGATATGGCGGCGTTGGGCGGTTCTGGATCGCGCGCCCGGCGAGCGCCGGGCCAAGGAGGTCTTGATGCGCGGTGTGCGGAGTTTTCGCGTGCGGCTGCTGGCGTCCAATGGACTGTATGTGCGCAGCTGGCCGCTAGCCGGGCAGCCGGCCGCGGATCCGACGGCAGTGAAGGTGGTCCTTACTTTGAAGGGCGGGCAGCACATTCGCTGGCTGTTTGCGGTCGGCCGATGAAAAGCCAACAGGGCCTGGCGCTCATCGTGGCGTTGTTGGTGGTGGCGCTGACGGCCACCATCGCCGCCGCCCTCATGCGTGGCGAGTCGGTGTGGTTCAAGGAAAGCGCCAATGTTCGTGCGTTGTCGCAGGCGCACGCGGCCATGGATGGGGCGTTTCGGCTCGCCGCCGTGGAGGTCACCGATGAGGGGCGTCATGATCAGATCGATGACTTGAGCGAGCGCTGGGCGCAGCCGCTGCCGCGATTTCCGGTGGCCGGGGGGACGGTGCATGCGTTGCTCATAGACCCGGAGGGACGCTTCAATCTGAATGATCTCGTGGTGGCGGGCAAGGAGGTGCCGACCGCGCTCGCGGTCTTTACGCGACTCTTGCAGCTTGTCGGCCTAAACCCCGAGCTGGCGCAGGCAGTGGTGGCATGGGAGATCCCGCCGGGCTCGCCGGGCGGCGGTTTCGACTCCGTGTATCTGGGGCGCCGCACACCCTACCGGGCCGGTCGTCAGCCCTTGAGCGGTGTCAGCGAGTTACGTCTTGTGAAGGGTTTCAGTGCCAAGATCGTGCACAAGTTGCGGCCCTATATCACGGCCTTGCCGCTGGCGACGCCGATCAATGTGAATACGGCGCCAGCCCTGGTGCTGGCGGCTTTGTGCCCAGGTCTCACCATAAAGCAGGCGCAGATCCTGGGCGATGAGGCATTGCGTACGCCGTTTGCCAGCACCGCGGTATTCCAGCAGGCCCTTCCCCAGGGCGTACAGCCGGCCTATCAGACGGCCGTGCAGACGAATTATTTTCTGGCGCATGTGGCCGCCCGTTTCGGTGGCCTTGTCGTGCGCCGACGGGCGCTCTTATACCGCGCGGTGCGCGGCCAGAGGACCGTTATCTTGTGGCAGGAGGCATTATGGGAGCATCGTCGGATCACGCATACGCACGCCTAAGGGGTCTTATGCGCGTCGGCATCAGCAATCCCGCCGGTTCGGGCTCACGGATCGGGAAATGGCGCGAACAAGCACAGACATGGCTGCGTGCCCCGGGGGTGCCGCCGTGGAACGTATTTCTGACACCGACCTTCCCCGAGGATCCGGTTGTCGAGTGGCATGGTCCGGATGGCGAGGCGGGGCGTGGACCTCTAAGCGCGCTCCCGGAGTCTGCGCGCCGTGCGACGATCCGTGTCTGGACCCCAGCCGTTGAGACCCTGCTTACGGTTGCGCAGTGGCCGGGACGCGGGCGCGGGCGCCTGACGCAGGCCCTGCCCTATCTCCTCGAGGAACAATTGTTGGCCGATCCCGAGTCTTTGGTATTTTCCCACCGCGAGACCGACGCCGGGATCTTCGTGGCGGTGACCGCCAAGGAGCGGCTCGCGGTGTGGCGCGGGGCGGTCGACGAGGCGCGGCTCAGCGCGACTTTTTGTCCGGTGACTCTGGCGCTCCCATGGCGCCCGCGCAGCTGGTCCTGTCATTACGGCGACGGGCAATGGGCGGTACGCACCGGACCTTACAGCGGCTTTGGTGCCGCAAGCCCCCTGACGCAGGCCCCCGCAGCCCTTCGTCAGGCCCTCGAGGAGGCAGGGAAGACAGAGGCCGCGCCGGAGGCGATCGTATTGTTCGGGGGTGATGAGGCCTTGCGGGCGTTGATCGCGACGGAACTCGGTATCCCCGTCATCGCCGATCCACGACCTATAGCCGCGGGCGAGACACCGCCTTTTCGCCTCGGGGAGACCGGTGGTGCGGTCGGCGCGAGCGGTGTTGCGGCGCTACGCGCGTTGCGGCCGGCGCTCATCGCGCTGTTTCTGGTATTCGTGCTGGGGTTTGCGCGCACGGTGTTCGATTGGGTCGAGTTCTCGCACGAGGAGACGCGCGTTCACGCCCAGATGGTATCGCTTTTTAGCGCCAACTTTCCGAACGTCCCGGTGCTTGATCCGGCGCGGCAGATGCGTCAGGGGGTGGCGCGGCTGGCGGCGCGTGCCGGGGGCGCCACGCAGGGCTTTCTCGCGGTGCTGACCTCCGCGAGTCCGGCACTCGCGGGGCTTGCGCATGGCGATCTCACGCACCTTCAGTATCGCCACGGCCAAGTCCGTTGCGCGGTGCGTCTTGCCAATTTCGATGCCCTCACGGCCCTAAAGCAGAATCTCGTGCGTGCCGGGCTGGTGGTGCGGGTGACGCACGTCATGAGCCATCAGGGTGGCGTCCAGGCCCTGGTCACGATCACAAGGAGCTCCCCATGAGGGTCGTTATGTCGGTGGTTTCACGTATGCAATTGTTATGGCTTGCGCGCAGCGAAAAGGAGCGCCGCCTGATGCTCCTGGGCGCCTTGATGGCAGGACCGCTGCTGTTCTATGCCATCGTCTGGCAGCCATTGGCGTCGCGCGTTGCCCAGTGGGAGCACGTGTTGCCCCGCCAGCGCGCGGCGCTGGCGGTCATGCGCCGGGAGGCCTCCATGGTGCGTTCGCTGCGCGCGCATGTCGGGCGTGCGCCTACAGGCACGGGACTATTGAGCCTTATCGAGCAGCAGGCGCAGGACGCGGCGATCGGTGGCACGCTCGGTGAGTTGTCGCCACGGGGTACACACAAGGCCGAGGCGGTATTCGCCAAGGTCCCGTTCAATGCCTTGGTGCGCTTCCTGGCAGACCTGGGCGCGCGTGGCGTCGGGGTGTCGCGTGTCGAGCTCGTGCCTTCCGGGACTGGGCTTGTCAGTGGATCAGTGATCTTGGCTGCGCACTGATGAGGCGCAAGGCTCTTTATGGGCTATTGGCGCTCGGGGCCTATGCGGTGTTTCTGCTGGTAACCGCCCCGGCGCGCGTGGTCCTGCCGGATCTTATCGGCGGCCTGCCGGCGTTTCTGCGCGTCGCCGACATCCATGGCACGGTCTGGGACGGGCGATTGGCGCTGTTCGTATCTACGAACACCGGGGCCGATCCTCTGAGCCGTGTCCGTTTTCGCTTTACGCCGCTCGCCCTCATCGAGGGTCGCGCGGGGTACGATCTGCATTTTACCGGCGCCGTGCACGGACACATGCGCATAGCCTTTGGACGGAAGGTCCAGGCATTCTCGGACCTTGCCATCACAGCGCCCGCCGGTACGCTTGCCGTGCTTATCCCGGCCGCGCAAAACTTTGGTCCTGGTGGCGATCTTACGCTTCACGCCCGCACGCTTGTATGGGGGCCGCATCCCTTGGGCCGCGGCACCTTGACCTGGGACCAGGCGGCGCTCGTGAGTGCTCCTGTGAATCCGCTCGGGAACTATACCGCACGGTTCGTGCTCGCAAGCCAGGCCCTGTCTTACCGTATTCGTACCCTGACAGGCCCGCTACGTGTGACCGGGCACGGCCGCTACCGGCTCGCGCCCGGCGTCCTTTCGTTCGCCGGGGACGTGCACGGCCGTGGATTGCGTCTCGGGGGCCTCATGGAGAATATCGGTGTTCCTGACGGCCGCGGCGGTCGCAGGCTAACCTTCCGGATGCCCCTATAGGCTCTCTTGGGATCCTCGACAGGTCAGGGGTACAGGATCGTTCCGGGGTGCGGTCGCAGCCGCCGAGACGTGGCGACGCGCATCCCATGATCCGGTTCTGCGCACCGGCCCCGCGATTGTTGTTCGGAAAACGCGCGCCATCCTTTTTCGTGGTCTGTGTTCGCTGTCGGGGGGGGGCAGGCTTGCGCAAACCGGATTTCGCCATACACGATGCCCTTGCAATGGTAACAGTCATGCAATAGTCATCGTCCACGCCTCACAGGCCCTCGATCCACGCGTCGCGCCGATCGAAGGCGCGATCCGGCCCTGAATGGCCTGCGTGGGACGCCCTTGAGGATTCCCGCTTGCTCACCGCCGTCGCCCGGAATGACGTCGATGCCTTGAGGGCGGACATGACCACCAAATACACGGTCTAGATCCGGGTGTCGCGCGAGCTGCTTGGCGGGATCCCGCGCCGCAAGCCGGCGGGTCGTGCGCCTGATGGGAAAGCCGTGGTGCCGAATGTCCGCTGCTCCCAAACGAGTCCATGAAGGCCGTGGCCCGCCCCGTACGATCCAATCCCCCTTTGACGAAGGCGCGCCTGGGCCCAGACAGGCACCATCAACGGCTTCCTGCGGGCCTTGAATAGCCTCTTCCAGGTCGCCAAGAGCGAGGCAATGGCTACGGTCGATTCCCAACCATCCACACCGTGCTCTTTCGGATCGCCGGCAAACCCGACTGCTCGCCGATCAATCCGTATAGGCAAGGTCAATCCCCATGAAATTCGATAGGGCAAACCCTTTACGGGCAGAGGATTTGAACGAAAGGTTGGGGTAACCCGATTCATCGAAATACCATTTGACAAGACCCTCATTGACGAGTCGGCCCCTTGCCAAGATAATCCGCGTCAATGCCGCCTATCAGAGCGGCACCGTGGGGTGGTAAGAGGAGGCCTTGTGGGTCTCCTCTACAGACAATATCAACGATTCCGAATATGCCGAGATCCCGATACTTGGGAGTGGGTGCTATGCGCCCCTCGCCGGCAGATATGTTCGTTCCTGATATCCATTTTACTCTTCTTCATAGGGAGGTATGTTATGTCGTACTCTGACTTTGCATCTCATGGAATGCCCGCCCTGCTAGCGGGCGTTCGCTCGCGCGGACGGGCCCTGCTCTTTATCAGCGCCTTAAGTAGCTTGCTCCTCGCGCCCACCGCCTACGCCGTCTCCGGAGGAGGCGGGACCGGGGCCACCAATGGGGTGTGCGCGCAGGATGCCTATGACAATGTTGCTTGCGGCGCCAACAGCACCGCGAGTGGCGGCAACAGCACCAACGGTGGCCCCGTCAACGCCAGCACCGCCAGTGGCTACGGCAGCACCGCCAGTGGCGCCAGCAGCACCGCCAGTGGCGCCTACAGCCATGCGAGTGGCACCGGCAGCACCGCCAGTGGCTACGGCAGCACCGCCCTTGGCACCCAGAGCACCGCCAGTGGCTACGGCAGCACCGCCAGTGGCACCGCCAGCACCGCCAGTGGCTACGGCAGCACCGCCCTTGGCGGCGGCGACATCGCCCTTGGCGCGCAGGCTACCACGTCCTCGGGAACCCAAACCAACGGCAATATCGCCATCGGCTCGTCGACGGGGATCGTTACGGGCGCCGGTGTCACTAACAACCCCACCACCGCCAATGGCGGCAACAGCATCGCCATCGGCACGGGCGCCCAGGCCACCGCCTCGGGTGCCATCGCCATTGGGGCGGGGGTGACCAACACTACCGCCAACTCGGTGTCCTTTGGGAGCAATGCGGTGAACACTGCCGGCAGTCTGTCCGCGGGCAGTATCTCAACGGGCAGCATCAATGCCAACGATGGCGGGATCACCCACGCGGGGACCGTCTCGGGTGTCGCGACCAATACCCTGACCGCGACCAGCACCGATGCCGTCAACGGCAGTCAGCTCTATGCGACCGATACCCAGCAGGCCACGGATATGGCCAATATCAGTGCCAATACGATCCGCTTAAACGCGCTGGTGAACGGTCAGGCCGGGACCTGCATGGTCATAAACGGCGGGCTATCCTGCGGCGTCAATGCCAAAACGAATGGCGCGAATACGGTGGCGTTAGGCACCAATGCGACTGCCAGCTACGCGGGCTCGGTGGCCATCGGCGATGGCGCACAGGCCAACGCCGATCCGACCACCGCCATCGGCAACAACGCCGTGGCCAACGGCAACAACAGCACCGCCATCGGTGCCGATAGTACCGCCAACGGGGCCGGCAGTGTGGCCTTGGGGTATGGCTCGGTGGCCAATCGTGCCGATTCGGTGAGTGTCGGCAACAGCGCCACGGGTTTGAGCCGCCAGATCACCAATGTGGCACCTGGTACCCAACCAAACGATGCGGTGAATCTGGGGCAGTTGACCCAATACTCGGCGACCGTCGGGGCGGTCACCTCTTCGCTTGCCGAGGCCGCCGCGCAAGGCGCGATGAATCCCGAGGCCAACAGTGTGGCGCTCGCCTCGGCGATCTATGATGGCCAAGGGGCTATGGCCGTAAGCCTCCAGCATCGTTTTGGCAGCAGCTGGACGGCCGGGGTTTCGGTGTCGACCGATGGCACCGCGGGGAATACGGCCGCTTCGGTCGGCGGGAGCTTTGGTTGGTAGGCGTGCCCCGCTGTCGTGTGGTCCTTTGCGCCGGTCTATGGTCGTGCATCCCCAAAAACAGCGACCGGCGCAAAGGTTCGTTGTTATGATCATTCCTTCTCCGGAGGACATTCGGGCCTATCGGTTCTATCTGCCAAAGGGCGCCAGCTGGCGCCCGGCCGTATCGGAATCACCTGCGCCGCGCTACGATCCTTCTATCACGCGATCGGAAAACGAATGGCACTTAAAGCCGCAGTGGCATGATCCTGTGAGGATAACCGATTAAAAAGTACGGCATATGTGGACCGGGGTTGGTGAGATGTTTGTTACCACACATTCCCCCAAGACCGACCCCGAGGCCAACCTTGACGGGGCAGAGTCCCATTTCAGGCCACATCGCCAGCAGAGTAGGTGGCGCGCGCAGCGCATCGTTGCCGCGGGCTTTCCCATCTCCTGACAGGCTCGGAGTGGATCGAGGTAACCGCGTCGTACCTGCCTTAGCATCGCGGCGGCGGCATCCACAGGCGGTCACATTGTCGATGTCCGTGCAGCAAGCATTGGACGCCGACGGTTCCTGCCAGAAGGTTATGAACGACTGAGCCGCACTCGACGACCGTGTCCGCGTCACCCGGCGCCGCGCAAGGTCAGCGATGAGGAGTACCTGCAGCCAAAGATACCTGCACGATGCCGCCCTTGTATAATGACCCGAAATCCCCCCTATCTATTGCACACAAAGTTGCTCCCTTTTCGCAGAATTCAGCAGCACGTCCTCGGCATGAAGAAAAAGCTGGACACAACCAAAACGGTTTGCTAGCCTTACCCCCCATCGCAGCGCGCGAGGCAAGGGGCAGGGCGGCATGCCGAAGAAACCACGAATCGAGGACGCAGAGACACAAGCCCTTATGGAGGCCGGGACGCAGTCGGTGGAATGGGTGCGTGAGGAGTTCGCCCAGGCCGATCTCGCCGACAAGCGCCTCAATCGCCGGCTAGCCTGAATTTCCACGGCGCCGAATTGCCCTAACAAGGGTTGCCATTATTCGACGAGGCGCAGGGCCCGTCCGTTCCACCACGGGACATTGACCGGCGTGTTGAAGAGGCCGGAGGCGAGCACGA
>NZ_JBTRWP010000045.1:0-21628 GCF_054609335.1 Acidiferrobacter sp.
CAGTCGACCGTCTGATCCCTCTGCTTGCCTCCCTGCCCCGGCGGCTCTTGTGTGTGGGCGGTGGCGCGGCGGGCGTGGAGGCGGCCTTTTTGTTCCGCACCTTCGGCGCCGAGGTGACGCTCGTGACTCGTGGGGCGCGGCTCTTGGCGCGGCCCGTGGTCTCCGAGCGCGCCGCGCGACTTCTCGAGCGCACGCTTGGCGAGTCGGGTGTGACAATCCTGAAGGGGGTATCGGTGGCCGCCGCTTGCGCAGACGACGGGGTCACGGTGCTTTTCGATGACGGGCGCGAGGGACGTTTCGATCGGGTGTTGGTGGTGGCCGGCAGCACCCCGCGCGCGGACGACATCGGGTTTCGGGCATTGGGGGTGCGGTGTGACAGCGCAGGCTTCGTCGCGACCTCCGAGACCCTGGAGACGAGCGTGCCCGGGATCTATGCCGTGGGCGATATGAAGGGCGGTCCCATGACCGCGGCGGCGGCCTTACATGATGGGCGCATAGCCGGCGAGAACGCCGCGTTAGACGGTGCCAGGCGGCGGAATTACCATCAAGTGCCGCTTGTGATCGACTCTGTCCTGCCCCTGGGCGCCGTGGGGCTCTCCGAGGATATGGCCGAGCGCGCGGGCTTTGCCCCTGAGGTGGTCTATATTCCTTATGGGGCGTCGGCCAAGGCCCGCGTCCAGGGGGCGAGTCCGGGCTTCATCGAGATTGTGCACGACGAGGAGACAGGCCAAATGCTGGGCGGCTGCGTGGTGGGCGCGGGTGCCGACGAGCTCGTGCATTTACTGCTCGCCGCCTGTCGCTCGCGTCGTGGTCTCTGGTCGCTCGCTGACCTTGATTACGGACACCCGTCTTATGGCGAGGACATGGGTGCGGCCTTGGGGCCGTATCTGGCGCGGCTCAGTCGCACGCAGCCTATGGTGTTTCGGCCGGGGATCTACGCGCGCGCGGAGTAAGGCGCGCTTTGTTATTCGAACGCCGCGACAGGGAGCGTATAGTGGCGGATAGGTGCGGCACACCGGGGTTTGGCCCCGAGGTCTCCATGGAAAGGTCCTTTTGGCAGAGAGTGGGTGTTCGGCCGTGGCGCGCAGGTGTCCTGGATACGCCGCCGGCCCGTGGTTGGGCGCGACCCAGACGCCTCTGGCTCGTGTGGGTGGCACCCACGTTGCTTGCGGGGCTTTTGGGGGTCGCGATCGCAGCCCTCGTCGGGGACCGTGTTGTCGCTCTCGATACCAACCGCGATCTGGCGATTGCCACCTTGTTGGCGGCGCTTGTGGTGGTGGGGATCCTCTGGGTGGCCACGGTGCGCTCGCTCTGGCGTCCACTGGCTTCTTTACGCCGCTGGGCGATGGGCGTGCGCGGCGGCAATCTGTCGGCGCGTGTCCCTGAGGGGCCGGCCGGCGCCGAGTTCGCGCAGCTCGCCGCCGACGTGAACGCCCTGGGTGAGCGCCTGAAGGTCTTGACGCAGGAGCATAGGCGTGAGGATCCGCGCACCATAAGCCGCTGGCTCGGCATCTTAAACGCCATCACAGCCGGCATCGCCTCCTCGCAAGACCTGGACGAACTCCTGCCCCGCTTTTTGTTCACGCTCCATGGCGGCGGCGAGGTGCGCGCCGGTATCGTGCGGCTCTTGACCGCCGATGGCCATCTGCGGCTTGTGGCGAGCATTGGGCTGCCCGATGACATCGTCGAGCATGAGCGGCATGTGTCTCTCGATTGTTGCCTCTGCGGGCAGGCGGTCGGGCGGCGTACCCTGAGTGTCGGCGACGACCTCAAGGCCTGCTGTACCTCCTGGGGCCAGAACCCCTTCCCGGACGAGGATCTCGTGCTGCTTGCCATCCCCTTGCGCTACGAGGGCCGGGTGGTGGGGCTCTACAACCTCTTCATGGAGCGCGCGCGCGTCATAGGTCAGACTGACATCGAGGATCTCCTTTTGGGGCTCGGCCAGCACCTGGGGGCGGCGATCGAGAAGATGCGCCTCCAAGACCAGCGCCGTGAGCTGTCGCTCTTGCAGGAACGCATGGCGATCGCCCATGAGCTCCACGATTCGCTTGCCCAGACCCTGGCAAGTCTGCGTATCCAGGCCCAGGTCCTGGGCGAGACCATAGAACAGGACGCCGATACCGGCACGCGGACCGAGTTTGCGCGCTTGTCCGCGGGGCTTGAGGTCGCGCATCGCGAGGTGCGTGGGCTCATCCGCAACTTCCGGGCGGGCGGCGCCGAGGGGGGATTGTTGCCGGCTTTGGATACCGCGATCGCGCGCTTTAAGGAGGAGACCGGGGTCTCGGTCTATGTCCAGAAGGATTGGCGCGGGGGCCTGCCCCCCACCCACGAGACCCATGTCCTGCGTGTGATCCAGGAGGCCTTGGCCAATATCAGAAAGCACGCTCATGCGCAGACCGTGCGCGTGCTCCTGCAGTCCGAGGCGGGCGGGGACTATCGGGTGCTCATCGAAGACGATGGCGAGGGACCGGGGCCCGCAGTCGGGAACATCGATGGCGATGACGGGCACTTCGGGCAGGCGATCATGCGCGAGCGCGCGCATGCCATAGGCGGCGAATTGCGCGTCGAGCACGAGGCCGGGGAGGGGACGCGCGTGTGGCTCACCTTTCCGGACCCGTCGCGCAGAAAGGAGCAGGGGGTGGCGGTGAAGGGGCTGGCGGTGAGGGGGGTAGCGCGGTGAAGGTGTTTTTGATAGACGATCATGCGCTTTTTCGTAGTGGGCTTGAGCATCTGCTCGTGCGTCGCGGCATCGAGGTCGTGGCCTCGACCAATGACGGTGAGCAGGCGGCGGCGCATATCCATGAGACTGCCCCCGACATCGTGCTGCTCGACATCCGCATGCCCAAGATCGGCGGGATAGAGACTTTGAAGGCGCTGCGCACAGACGGCGTTGTGGCCGCCATCGTCATGCTCACCACATCGAGCGAGGAGTCCGATCTGGTCGCCTCCCTGCGCTACGGGGCGCGCGGCTATCTCCTGAAGGACATGGAGCCCGATAGCCTGGTGACAGCCTTAAAGCGCATCGAGGCCGGCGAAATGGTGGTAGCACCCGAGTTTGCACCCATGCTCGCGCACTTCATTCAAAGCGGTCCGCAGGCCTTGACCGCCTCGCATGCCTTCAGTGAACTCACCCCCCGCGAGCTCGAGATCCTGGGCCACTTGGGCGACGGCCAGAGCAATAAGGTTATCGCCCGCGACCTCGGTATATCCGAGGGGACCGTGAAGCTCCATGTGAAAGCCATTCTCCGCAAGCTGAAACTCACATCCCGCGTGCAGGCAGCGGTGCGCTCCGTGGAAGAGGGGCTGGGCCGCAAGAGCTGACGGGGCCCCGAAGGATACGGGCTCAGGCCACATGCCGGACCCGCCCTGCAGGTCTTACCCCAACGTGGCCGTGCTACGCTTATAGGGACGCACGTGGCGTGCCGGGATCCCTTGGACTTAAGGTCTGGCTACCGGCGTGGGGCGAAGCGACACAGAGGAGGTGGACGTGAAGGCTTTTGGGGCGGGTATTCTTGCGACACTCATCGTCTTGGCGGTAGGCGGCTTTGTGATGTTAAAGAGCGGGCTCATCCCTGCGAACGCGGACGGCAAGCCCTTGCCGCTTGAGGTCTGGATGGCCAAGACCTCGCTGCATGCGACCTTGCGTGCGCAGGCCCCGAAGGGCCCGAATCCGGTGCCATTTACCGACGCCAATCTCATTCAGGGCGTGCGTCTATACGCACAGCACTGCGTTATTTGTCACGGCACGGCGCAAGGCGCGGCCTCTGCATCTCCGGTCGCCCGTGGCGAATATCCCAAGCCCCCACAGCTTGGGACCGACGGTGTCGAAGATGACCCGCCTGGCTATACGTTCTGGAAGATCGACCATGGTATCCGTCTGACCGGCATGCCGTCTTGGAAGACGGCGCTTACCCGTCAGCAGATGTGGACGATTGCCCTGTTTCTGGAACACATGAATCAGCTGCCGCCGGCGGCCGCCCAGGCCTGGAAGGCCGTGCGGCCTGTGAAGGGCTGAGAGCGTCGCGGTAGGCGCGGGCAGCGGGCCCGCGCCTACCCTGGATCCGCCTGCGCCCCGTATTTGGACACCCGCCTTGGTCGTTGTTGTGGGCTCTATGTAGCGCGGCCTCCGCGCGCGGGTGGCCTAAGAGAAGAGGGGCCGCGGGGCCGGGCGGTCTGCGAGTCCATGGCGTGACCGACGTGTTGATGGTCGGACGACGCACCCACTTGCGCTTAAATGGCGCACGCACGGACATGGAAGGTTCCTTCCCATACTTGACATCCTCCTCGTCCTTCGGGGTGAGGAGGATGTCAATCACCCCAGATCGAGCTTCAGTACGTTGCGGTATCAGCACGTTGCGGTCGAGGAAGACGATGGCATTCAGGGCCTGTGACTGGGTGCTTCCCGACACTCAGCGTCTGCAACCAGGTGATTCGGATAGGCCTCAAGATCCTTGGCGCCAAACTCCCGTGGGCGGCGCTGGTCTTGGAAGAGGACATAATCCGCATCCAGCACACATAGGCCCCGGCGATCCGTGGATTGTAGTGCCGCCTCTCGCGGCGGTGACGGACCTGTTCCAGGAGGCGGGGAAATTGGGGGGTGTTCGGACGCCATAAGCTTGGCTCTTGTTGCCATCGGAAGCCCTGGCGCAGAATATCCCCCAAAAGCAAGCGCGGATCCGTACTTACGGGGAAGCAGAACAAGGCATTCTTGCGCTCACTGCCGAAGGAGACAGGGCAATGTCGATCAGAATTAGTATCGACTAATCCTGCATAGGCGGGTGGGTAGGCCGGCCTATTGCAAGTTAAGCGTCACTGATACCGAGCGCGAGAGGCCTAGCACATTGAGCGAGACTCTATGAGGCAGTAAAGAAACTTGTTGCCGCAGGGCAAGTGCGGATATCCGAGCATGGGTACGACGAGATCGCGGCGGATGGGATAGACGTCCGGGATGTGCTGGCAGGCGTGGACAAAGCCACTGTTGCCGAAGATTACCCAAACTTCCCCAAGGGGCGGGCCGTGCTGGTGCTACAATTTGACAAAGATTCCCGGCCCATTCATGTTGTGTGGGGGATTCCGAAGGGATTCACGTCCCCGGCGGTGGTTGTAACCGCCTATCGACCCGATCCCGAACGATGGGACAGGACCTTTACGAAACGAAGAGGCAAAGATGGGTAAGCGCCAGAGAGTCAAATATGTGCACGAGGGCCGGTACGCGGCCGAGGTGGACGTCGAGCTTTTTGACGATGAAACGGAGTGGTCACCGTATTTGTCGGTAGGAGACGCATACAAGCTTGACGATGTGCGCGATGCATTGAGACGCGGCGATATCGCGGCCGCCGCAAAGCTTGCGCGTGTATTTTCTCTCCAACCGGTGGCCGTTTCCCGGTAAAGCATAACAACGGCTTCGGAAACGACGCGCGGTGATGATGCGTCGCGCGCGTCTTAAGCGGACCGTTGGGCGCCTCAATTCGGCTCCACCTCAGCGTTGAAGAGGAGGAAATACCTAGCAGAGCCCATCGACATCGAAGAGATCACGCGGATGCTTTCTCGACAATGTCGCAGCCCGCTTGCCGGCATAGAGGTCGGCGAAATCCAGTACCTGTGCAGAAGCGAAGCCGAACGCCTTTTCCACCTTCAGACGCACCACCATGTTCCGCACGGGATGCACGGTGCCGCGCAACAGACGTCGTCTCGATCTGTACATACGCACGGCCACCAGCCGCGTGACGCCTACGGCCTTGCCTGCTGACAATTGCACCTGCAGTTGCAAAGGCCGGGCGCGCAGTACATCAGCCAGCCGCCTAAGCGCTTCGGCAATCAGCTTTGCATCCTCGTCATAGTCATGCACGGGCAACCAGGCCAGATCGATGTCCACCGACAATCGTGGCAGATTGTGCTCAAACAGGTTGATGGCCGTGCCGCCCTTGAGCGCGAAGCGAGGCTCCAGGCCAGCACCGGCAAAATCTCGACTAGTAGCTTCACCCGGTCGGTGTAGCGCCGATCCCAGCGGTCAAGCCAGGTGTTCATCGAGATCTCCCGGCAAGGTGATCTGGTAGGTCGGATGGAGGCGCCCGCCGGGCACCAGTGCGCGCTTGCCCCGGCCCAGATCGACGCCGTCCAGGGGCACATGGGACAGCTACGCATGTCGATGACGCTCGGCCAGCGCCAGGAACAACCGTTTGGCCTTGATGCTGCGGCAGTGGCGCAGCAGCAGACAGACCCGCTGCGGGCGCAACGTGGTCATGGCCTGCATCAGGGCGTCGGCCTCGTAGACCAATGTTGCGTCCATGACGCCAGCGCACAGCTCCAGCATGGCCCGCTCGGGCGTAGAGCAGACTAGGGCATCGCTGCTCGGCGCAGCCCGATACCAGGCCAGACCTTGCTCGGACAGCGTCTTCTCGGACACTTCCGCCGTGAACGCCGCAGGCCGTAGATCGAACGGCCCCTGGCCTCGATACCGGAAGCGCTGCGCCAGCGACAGCTTGCCGAGCCAAGCCGGTGGCCGCTTTATTCCATACAGGGTGATCGCGCCGGCATCGCCCAAACGCAGGTCGTGCTCGTGCCCCTGCAGGCTGAGTGCAAAGAGACCACCGACGTGCAGCGGCACGCCCTCCCCGACCTGCAGGCTGCGAACTACGCCTTCCCACAGCAAGCGCCCACCCTTGCGCATGTAGACGCCGCGCGCCGGCGACACCAGCCAGCCGCTGCGCACGTAGCGCGCGACGAGGCTGTTGGAGTAGCCGTGAGCCCGCAACCAGCGGCTTGACACCAAGCGCGTATCGCTCAGTTCGGCCAGCAGCTGGTTTAATTTTCCTGAATTTGCATCACCCATAGTGCGCAAAATGCAGCGCCTTCAAACTTTTGCCAAGTCGCGCCGGTTTGACTGGAAGGGAGAATGATTACCCATGGTGATCATTCATGAAAAATTATAAACCATACGCGACCCAGAAGCGCCGGACGCCGGGGAAGCTATCGGGCCGCGCTCTCCTTACACGGTCGCGCTCAACGCAGGCACCACCACGTTCTCTGGCATCAGCTTCGGCACGCAGGTCGGCCCGTCGATCTCGCATCGACTATGCGGGCCCACTCTTGCAGCATGTGGCGCCGCTGCTTGGCATACTCGGATTTGCTGTAGATCGAGCGCGAGGAACATCCGTCCTTGTGCGCCAAGCACTTCTCGATCCAGTTGCAGTTGATGCCGATTTTGTTCAGCAGTGTCGAGCTGATACGGCGCAGGTCGGGGACGGAGAACGACTCCAGCGGCAGGCCAGTGGTCGTTGGGGTAGATCACGACCTTGAGGCCGCCGATGCGACAAGACCGTATGCGTGTCGTCATGCGTCGCAAAACCTAACCGTTTAGGAAAGAAGCGATCTTGCCTAAGGAGCGTACGTGCCCTTCGGCCGCCGAAGAAAGTTCCGGCGGCGAACCGGGCAGCCTCGTTGGTTGGTCGCCTGCCGTCCGCCGTTAGAACATCGGCGATATTGCCGATAACGCGCGCTTTCTGATCTTCCATGGGTCACAGTCCTGCACGTGGCCTCACACCTGTGTGCGCGTATCACTTGCGCACTCCCGTAGGCGCGGCAAGACCCCTATGGCCACCCTGCGTATCGGGTCGAGACCTTCGTCGACACCGGTCGCTATCGCGGTCCGGCTACTGGGGACCCAAAGCCACGGTGATTCTCGGCTCCGATCGGCTGCGGGGACATGAAAGGGTGGGTCGCGATCGGCGTGGCCCAGACAGGAAGCGTCTTATCTCGTTGCACTTGCCACTGTCCCGCGACTGACCAAGCACATAAAGCGGGGGTTTCGCCATCCACGGCGTTATCGAAGAGATACATTCGGTCCACCCAGGGGGCGACCAGCGCGGCCTGAACATGGGACTTACTATAACGACTGATGATTTTCGTGATGGGCACATCGTGTCCGCCAGCCATAACACGACGGGCCACGCGCGCGGCATTAATTTCCGGGTTGCCGGTACTCAAAAAAAACACACGAATGCGATAACCGGCGTCCCGCGCACGCCGCAAGAATGCGACCTTGTCGGGAGCGGAAAAAACGGTCTCAAAGGCAAAGCTACGGTGCTCGACCAGCCAAGACTCTCGCTGGGCCTCCGCGTCACGTGCCGCCTGAAGGATGATCTTAAGCTCACTGGGATCCCCGAGACGCGCGGCAATATCATCAGGGTTCAGAAAAGGCGTACGGGAAAACCAAGGCTGACGCCTGAGGATGGCCGTCAAAAATGACTTACCGGAGCCGTTAGGCCCGGCAATCACTGTGAGGACGGGACGCACGCCTCGCTCTTCCGAAGGTTGGCAATGTCTTGAGCAATCTGTGCATGGAGAGCCGCAATCCGCGCCTGCGCGTCGACCTGCGCGGCCTTTGCCGCGGCCGCCATCTGCGGAACTATAGTGCCCAGACGCTGGATGTCAGCCTCTAGGGAACTATCAGGGTCTTCGTCTGACGAGGTCGGTGCGGGTGCTAAAGATAGCGTATCCATGGGGAGATTATAAACCCACTTTCCGCTGATCACCATCGTAATAACCCCATTTTCCTCATATCTCCGCCTCGCGGGACTGTAACGCCTCTTGCCTCCGTCGCTTGATCTCATTATTCACCTGCAGCTCGCAGGAGCCCCCAATTCATGCTCAATGCCGAACAGGTGTGCTCATTGCCCCTGGGCTTTAACGCCATCCCGGCCCCATGTCGCAGCCAAGAGGCGCCGCCTGGCGGTGGTTCCGGGCACGCGACAGGCGCCATTTTGTGTGGCATCCGCGGCTCACAAGGCCGTCTCAGACTGGGTGGAGGCCTTGGGGCGCAGGCCGATGCCTTTGGCTGCCAGTGCGAGCGGGTAATGCCGGCACTATAGGATAAAGGCGCCCTTGTCCGAAGAGACGACGACTGTCTTGTCGTCGACCTCGATGAGGCCGTCGCTGTTTTTGGCGAACACGTCCCGGGCGCCCCGCGCATAGCGATTCTCTTCCCGGCGTTCGCCAAAAAACTCGAGGCACTCCGCGAAGGTGAGTCCCGCGGCCTTCAGGTAGCGCAGGGCCGCGAGTCGAGAGGCCGAAGCACTGTCAAACTTCCGGTGTTTTCTTCTTCCAAACATCGTCTGCATGTCGTCGTAGGTGCGCAGCGCGTCGACCAAGCGGTCGGCTGTGTGCAGAGCATCCTCGGCGATGGCGGGCTCCTTGGCTCCGGCGTATTAACGTATCGCACATTCAAGGAACAGCCGGCGATACTCGGCTTCTTTGCTCATCGCGCGGTCAGGGCTGGTACTTATATCCCGCGCCCCCGCTGTAACTGCGCCAGAATCTCAAGACGCGAGCCTTTGAGGCCGGCACGCCGCGCTTTGTCCGCCACCGTATGACGTAAAGCCTCTCGTTGCGACGCAGAAATCGGCCATGTCGATTTCCGGGGTGCAGGTCGCGGCCGAGTGTCACATGCAGATTCATAGAGGTCTCCCGTGTGTGGAACACGGGGGGAGGGGGCCTCCGGGAAATTCACTCGTCCCTACCATGAAGACGGGGGCGCACGATGTATACTGACGGCCACCTTATCGAGGAATCGGCCGGTGCTCGTGTTTATCGACGAAAGCGGTGACCCGGGATTCAAGGTGACAAAGGGGTCGACGTCGCATTTCGTCCTGGCTATGGTGATTTTTCACGACCACCAGGCGGCCGTGAAGGCCAGCGCAGCCATCCAAGAGGCCAAAGTGGCCCTGCGTGTAAAGACCGAGTTTAAAGAATGGCGCGGGAATTCCCATCCCCTTTAGGGAATTGGGATGAGAGCGCCTATTGGCCCTGGCACTCCTGAAATTCAACAAGTGTTGCGATAATGTGCGAGACGGATTCTTTCAGGCCGTGCTGCCATTTCGGTTTGGCGTGCGCGCCATCGTGGTCGATAAAGCACAGGTTTACGGCACGCACTTGCGAAACGATAAGGAAGACTTCTACCGCTACTTTGTGCGTCAAATGGTGACCCACGACGGTCGGGTGCTCGAGAAGGCGCGGCTGAAAATTGACGGCAGCGGCAATCGTGAGTTCCGGCAGGAGTTGTGCCGTTATTTGCGGGAGAACGTCAGGCCTGGTGTCATCGAGGATTTGCGATTTGTCAATTCCCGCCAGGATACACTCATCCAGCTGGCAGACATGGCCGCGGGGGCCATTGCCCGGTCGTACAACACCGATGCCCGTAAGAATGCGACCCGCTGGCGGGATCAGCTGAAGGGAAAAATCGAGAACGTCTGGAACTTCAGATGATGGGCAAAAAATGCGCCCGTTGCATCCTAGACCGGAGATTTCCGGCCACGCGCACCATACGGTGACAATTCGGAATGCACGGGCGACTAGGTCGCGACGTAATTGAGACGACAACATCGCGGGACGCAACCGCAGCCGACGAACGGTGTAACCACAGTTTCGGATTCGCCAAATAGGCCGCATGGCTTCCCGCATGGGGGGTGCGGCCTACCTTGGGCGAATCTCAATTGCGCCGAAGACGCAACCGGCAAGTACGGCCGAGTTCCCTCTCCGGACGATAATAACGGCCTCTGGCGGCCGAGTTCAGCGTATCGGGCACACCGTGCATCTCTATAGACCCGACGCGAAATTCGCGAAGATGGTCGCCATAAAAACACGGGGTCCACCTCAAGGCTCACCGTCCAGAGTGAATGGCCCTCCCCGAAATAATCCCTAAAACTCAGTAGGCAGGGAGGGAGGTGGTGGGGCAAGCGCAAGGTTCTCGGCGCGAATCTCCGCATGGAATTGAGGCAGCGGTGCCGTGAACGGCTCATGGAGTTTCACGTTCGCCCGGTGGATTGCGGGCCAGGTGGCACGTTACCAAGGGGTTGATGGCGGCTATTGCTGTCTGGGGATCTCGCGAAGATCAGGGAGACAGCCTGATGTGTCATGACCTGGCGTGATCACTGGGTGCCCCAACTGGGCGTGTCAGCGGCGCTCAAGTGCGGGTGTACGACCGCGGGATCCGTTGGGATTTTCAGGCCACATAGGGCTGGCTGAAGCTGATAGCCAACAGCGGCCGTCCCCTCATCTTGCCCGAGCGGCGCCGGCCCAATAGCAGCGCATCGCGCCCAATCTGAAGCCAGACCACCCAGGCGATATGTGGGCTATTCACAGCCCTCGGCAATCGGCCACAACGACGCTTGGCGAGCGACCAGGGAGGGCAGGCTCCTTGTGCCTGGACGGGGGCCCGATGCGTCCCGAAAGCCCCGCGTTCATGAAAATGAGGGACAACGCCGCTTCCCTGTCCACCCGCAATACCCGACCCGTGTTTATGCTGATTGGGGATGGGGACAACAAGCAGAGGGTCCGCTTAAGAATAAATTCACCGTAGACGCCCCGGTCTGCACTCAAATGGAGCATGCGCCCCTATTTGAACCTATTTTGGGGAGCCTTCGGTCGGGGTCTGGTGCGCGAAATCGCGCTGGGACGCGCTGGCGCGGCCGTTGCCCTCTCGTTCGGTGCGATGGCGGCGCGTGGCATGGATATTGCTCTTTGCTTGGGCGTAGGCACTCTTCAGGAAGGGTTATGACTTAGGGTTTAGGGATCAGGACGGCAAAACGGATTCTAGGGTTCCAGCCGCGTGCGGCGTTCGGTCCGAGAGAATCCGGCTCCGCGATGGGCGGGGTACACGGAGGGATAAAAACCCGGGAGGCAGCGATTGCCGTCCCGGGTTTTTTTTGGCGTCTTAAAAGAGGGTGAGGGAATTCTATGAACACATTAAAGAAGGTTGTGGTGGCGGCGGGTTTCGTGTTGTGTGGGCAATTGGGCCTCATGGCGAAGGCGAGCGCCGACATTACGCTCGGGCTTTCCGACTGGCCTGGCTGGGTGGCTTGGTACGTGGCGCAGCACAACGGCTACCTGACAAAGTACGGGGCGCATGTGCGGCTTGTGTGGTTCCCAAGTTATATGACCTCCGTGGAGGCGCTGTCGGCCGGGCGCATAGACGCCAACTGTCAGGCGCTGATCGACTCGATCGCGCCGATTACGAAGAAGGTGCCGCTCAAGGTGATCCTGGTCACGGACAACTCCGCTGGCAACGACGCCTTGATGGTGAGCAACAAAATTCATGGCTTCGCGGGCCTGAAGGGCAAGTCGATCGCCGTCGAAATGAACTCGATAGAAGAGTACCTCGATGTCACCGCTTTGCAGGCGCACCACATGAGCGCATCCGATGTCCATTTCGTGAACATGTCGACGGGTAATGCCGCCGCCGCCCTGATTACAGGACGCGTGGCCGCCGCCGGTGTCTGGAACCCGTGGATCCAGAGGATCGAGGCGCGCAAGGCCGGACATGCGCTCTTTACAAGCGCGCAGGCGCCCGGGCTTATTCCAGACGTCGTGGTCGCGCGCACGAGCGTTTTGGCGGCGCACAGGAAGGATTTCGTGGCGCTCGCCAAGGCGTGGTTTGCGACGGTGCGTTTCATCAAGGCCCACCCGAGGAAGGCTGCGGCGATCATGGCCCCGCACGTGGATCTTACGGCCAAAGTCTATGCCGCAAGCCTGTCGGGCACGAAGCTTTTTGGTGCGCGACTGAACAAGATCGCCATGAACCCTGGCCGCTCGCATATGTCGCTTTATAACAGCACGGTTGCGACCAGCCGTTTCTTGCAGCAGGTGAAGATGGTGGATACGAGCCCCAATCCCCGGACCTTCATCGATGCGAGCGTTGCAGGTCAGGCGGCGCGCTAATGGGTAGCGTCGCCGCCCAGGTCCATAAGGCGCAAGCCGAGGACGGCCGGCGCGGGGGGAGGGGTTCCCCGCGCCCGCGGCGGCCCCGACTCTGGCGCATCCGTGCGCCGATCTCCAGGAGGCTTTCGGTCATCCTCGCGGTCGCGGGCTTTGTTTTGCCCCTGGCCTTGTGGGAGGCGGCGAGCGCCGCGCACATCGTGGCGCAGCTCTTTCTCCCGTCCCCCGCGGATGTCTGGGCATCCCTGCGTCATTGGTCGCACGGCGCGCTCGGTCACGACACCGTCGTTAGCATCTATCGCGTGGTCGCGGGCTTTGCGCTGGGGGCCCTGATCGGTGTGCCGATCGGGCTTATGATAGGCGCCTATCGATGGTGTGCTGCGCTCTTGCAGCCGATCAACGATTTCGTGCGCTATATGCCGGCGTCGGCCTTTATACCGCTCGTTATTCTGTGGGTCGGCATCGGCGAGGGATCGAAGATCGCGATCATCTTTATAGGGGTCGTGTTCCAGATCGTGGTAATGGTGGCAGACGCCGTGCGCAAGGTCCCTGATAGCTATCTGGAGGCCGCCTATACCATGGGCGCGCGTCCCGGGGAGGTCATGAAGTTTGTGATATGGCGGGGCACCTGGCCGCAGATCGTCGATATCTTGCGCATCAATATGGGCTGGGCCTGGACCTATCTCGTAGTCGCCGAGATGGTGGCCGCCGACAGCGGCTTAGGTTTTGCTATCCTCCAGGCGCAACGCTTCCTCGACACCGCCAAGATCTTCGTGGGCATCATCGTGATCGGGCTCATAGGGCTTGCCTTTGATCTCTTCTTCCGCGCGATGCACAAGCGACTCTTTCCCTGGTATCGCCCATGAGTACGCCCCCTGTGAGCTTGGAGGGTGTCGGCAAGGGTTTCGTCGGGCGGGACGGGACGTTCTTGCCGGTCCTGAAGGGCATCGACATGGTCGCGTCGAGCCACGAATTTGTGGCCATCGTCGGGGCCTCCGGCTGCGGCAAGTCCACGCTCTTGCGGCTGATCGCGGGGCTCGACGATGTGAGCGAGGGGACCATCCGCGTGGATGGGCGGCCGATCGCGGGGCCGGGACCGGATCGCGGCATGGTTTTTCAGCAATCGACCCTGTTTCCGTGGCTCACGGTCTGGCAGAACCTGCGATTCCCGCGCGCGCTTGCGGTCAACGCTGACGCCACGAGCCGCGAAATGTGGCAGTACCTGGCCCGCAGCCATGCCCTGCTCGACATGATGGGGCTCGCACGGGTCCGCGACAGCTATCCCAATCAGTTGAGCGGCGGCATGCAGCAGCGCGTCAGCATCGCGCGGGCCCTGGTGGCCAATCCCGCGGTCCTTCTGATGGATGAACCCTTCGGGGCGCTGGATGCGCAGACCCGTGAGGTCATGCACGATCTCATCTTGCATCTCTTCGCCGCTGAAAAGACCACCGCGCTCTTTGTGACCCACGACGTCGAGGAAGCGATCTATCTTGCCGATCGCGTGATCGTGCTGGCCCCTAACCCCGGACGCGTGGATTCGGTGCACGCGATCCCCTGGGGCCGCAATCGTACGCAGGACCTGAAGCTCGATCAGGCGTTTGTCGCTCTGAAAGGCGAGATCCTTGCGCGCATACGGGCGACGGCCGCAGTGCACGCGGATCGCGAATTAATGGAACGTATGACGGGGCACGGACGTGCCCCATCGGAATGAGAGGAGAAGGGGCTTTATGACGGATTCCGAGATCAAGGAGCGGGCGGTCCTTTGGGAAGATCGCATTCCCGGTGGTTGCCATGCCTCGTTTCGGCTAGGTCGCGGGCAGGGCTTGCGTCTGACTGCACTCGGCGCAGACGCCAACGCCTCGGTACTGCTGTTTCATGACGATGACCGCAGTGAGCGCTACAACATGGCCGATACCCTGAAGGCCCAGCACACGGCCACGCTGTGCGCAGGCCATGCGCTTATGTCGGATATGGGCCGGGTGCTGGCGGCACTGAGCGCCGAAAGCGTGAGCGACCATGATCCCCTCTGCGGGGTCGCGAGCCGCGCGGATATTGAGCGGCAGTTTGGCGTGAAGGGTTTTGGCCAGGCGCGCAACGCGATGCATAGAAATGGCCAGGACGGTCTTCTGGTCGAGCTTGCCAAGTGGGGTTTGGGTCGGGAGGATCTGGTCGCGCCGATCAATTTCTTCAGCGCGCTTAGCATAGGCGACGAGGGCCAGGTGGCGCTTCGTACCGGACACGCGCGCCCCGGGGACTTCGTGGAGCTTACGGCGGTTTTGAATCTCCTTTGCGTGATATCGACCGCCCCCCATCCCCTCACCCGACAGACCGTCTATGCCCCGGCCGATGTCCATGTCGCGACCTATGCCAAGGGCGTGCGGATCGACGCCTGCGCTAAGTTCTGCGCGGAGAATGGACGTGCCTTCGCAAACAGCTACCGTTACTTGGGAGAATGAGAGGCCCGCTATGCCCTTACAAGAAAGTTTACGAGACCCCGCCCAGGCGCTCTGGGATGTGATATGTCCGGCGGGCGAGCCATGGATGGGGGAGCTGCACCGCGGCCAGATCGTGCGTATTGTCGACCTGGCGGGCAACCAGGCGGTCGATACCCTCTTTTACAATCGGCACGATCGCAAGGAGCGTTACAGCGCGCAGGCCACCATCGTCGCGCAAAGGGCTCTTTATCTCACCACAGGTTCGGTCTTGATGTCGTCCGAGGGGCGGCCCATGTTGACCATAGTCGCCGACACGTGCGGGCGCCATGACACGCTGGGTGGAGCCTGCTCGGCGGAGAGCAATACTGTGCGTTACGGACACGACAAGGGATTTCTGCACAGCTGTCGGGATAATTTTCTGTATGCCACGCAGCACTGCGCTTGTGGTCAGCATCTGGGCCTCAGTAAGCGCGATTTGGCGAGCAACATCAACTTCTTCATGAATGTGCCGGTCGAGGGCCGCGCCTTGCGGTTCGCCGATGGCGTGTCGGCGCCCGGCAAATACGTGGAGCTGCGCGCCGAGCAGGATGTGGTCATCCTTATTTCGAACTGCCCGCAGCTCAACAATCCTTGCAATGGCTATGACCCGACGCCGATTCGTGTCATCGCCTGGCGTGCGCCAACCGATTGATAGGGACGGGGACGACCCGGTCTTTGGGAATGCTTGCGGGACGACCCGCCGACGCGAGGTTTTATGTTGGAAAGAGTGTGGGTCGCCGATCACGGCATCGGCGTAGTGCGCGTCAAGCGAACTCTGGAGCGCTTGGGGTTGGCCTTAGTCGGGGTGTCCGAGGGCGTCTCGGCGGGAGCGGACGCCGAAGCGCTTGCGGCACAGGCGGCGGCGGCGCGGGCCGATGTCGTGCATCCGGGGTATGGGCCTTGGGCGCAAAGCGCGCCCTTGGCGCGTGCGCTTGCGCATCGCGGGATCGGCTTTGCGGGGGCACGCGCGCGCGATATCGAGGCCTTCGCGGCGGGGGGATTCGCGCGGCCCTTGGCGCACAAGGCAGGTCTTGCGCTGCTCGCCAAGAGCCGGCCCCTCCATGACAGAGCTAGCGCGTTTGCAGTCGCAGTCGCCATCGGCTACCCGGTTGCCTTGCGCTGCGATTCCGCGGACTGGGAGCGGCGATGCGAGGACCCGGCGGCCTTGCGCGCGGCGTGGGAGGAATGGACGCAATCAGGGTTCGCGGGCGCGACGGCCCTCTGCGTGGAGCGGTGTCTGCCCTGCGCCCGCTATCTCGATGTGCCGCTGATCGGCGATGGGCGCGGGAAGGTGTGGGCCTTGGGTGTGCAGGACGCAAGCCTGCGGTGCGGCGGGCGCGCGCTCCTGGAAGAGGCGCCGGCTGCGGGGCTGGATGCCGAACAAGGCGGGCACGTGGTCGACATGGCGGTGCGTCTGGCGCGCGCCGTCCACTATCGATCCGTGGGGCGCGCGCGTTTTGTCTATGACGGGCGCGATCGGAAGGCGTATTTCTTGGGCATGGATACAGGGCTTAAGGCCGGCCACGAACTGGCCGCGGCGATCACGGGGATTGATCTCGTCGAATGGATGTTGCGGCTCGCCGCGGGCGAGAACGGGACGTTCGACGGGCTGAGCGCGGCCCCCGCTTGCCATGCGATTCTGGCGCATGTGCGCGCCGAGGCGGAGGCGTCTGGCGGCGAGCGCCCCTTGGGGCGGGTGACGACCGTGGCGTGGCCGTCCGAAGCGCACGTCACGGCCGCCATCGAGCCCGGATCGGAGCTGCCAGAGGGGCGCTCTGGTACGCTTGCGCACATCGTCGTGAGTGGCAAGGAGCGCGCGGGCGCTTGGCAGGCCCTGGATCAGGCGCTGATGCACACCGTGGTGCGCGGGGTCGCAACGAATCGCGACACCTTACGCGCCTGGGTCCAGGATCCGCGCGTGCGGGAGGGCCGTATGGATGTCGACACGCTCGCATCCGGCGCGCCTGCGGTTCCAGCGGTGGAGGTGCTGAAGGGTGGGGCGCAGACCACCCTCCAGGATTGGCCGGGGCGGCTTGGGTATTGGCGGGTGGGTGTGCCCCCCTCGGGACCGATGGATGCGCTTGCGCATCGTTATGCGAATGGGCTCGTGGGCAACGACCCGACCGCCGCAGCCCTCGAGATGACGCTTGCCGGCCCGCAGCTCAAGTTCCACGCGCCGGCGCTGATCGCGTTGACCGGCGCGCCATTTTCGGCACGACTCGATGGGCAGGTTCTGCCGATGTGGCAGGTCTGTCGGGTCGAGGCTGGGAGTGTATTGCTCTGCGGTGTGGCGCGTGGCGCAGGCGCGCGGGCCTATCTCGCCATCCAAGGGGGTTTTGCCGCCGATCGCTATCTGGGGAGCACGGCGACGTTTAGTCTGGGGGGGTTCGGTGGCCATGAGGGGCGGGCCTTGAAGGCCGGCGACCGTCTCGCCATCACCGCCATAGGCGACGAGACCGTCATCGGCCGCCAGTTGTCGCGACGCCTGCGGCCGCGCTATGAGCGGCACTGGACGCTCGGCGTCTTGTATGGGCCGCATGGCGCGGACGATTTTTTTACCACCGATGACATCGAGACCTTCTTTGCCGCCGATTGGCGGGTGCATGCGCAGTCCAACCGCACTGGTGTGCGTCTGATCGGTCCCCGTCCGCGCTGGGCGCGCCCGGATGGGGGCGAGGCCGGGCTCCATCCCTCCAATATCCACGACAACGCCTACGCCATAGGGGCGGTCGATTACACGGGCGATATGCCGGTAATCCTGGGTCCGGACGGGCCAAGCCTCGGGGGTTTCGTGTGTCCGGCGGTGGTCGTGTCCGCCGAGCTCTGGAAGCTCGGACAGTTGCGTCCCGGGGATACCGTGCGTTTTCAGCGTCTCAGTCTGGCTGAGGCGCGCGAGGCACAGGCGCGCCAGGAGGATGCCTTGCGCCTGCGGCCGCCGCCGTTTGGGGCGATGCGACCGGCGAGCGCCGACGCAAGCGATGCCCGGGAGGCCGTGATCGCGCGCCTTGAGGGCCCAAAGATTCCCGTCACGGTCGTATACCGGCGGGCCGGGGATGCCAATGTGTTGGTCGAGTACGGGCCGCCGATCTTGGATATCGGTTTGCGACTGCGTGTCCACGCCCTCATGGAATGGCTGGAATCGCACGGCCGCGAGCGACTGGGTGCCGCCCTCATCGACCTTACGCCCGGGATACGCTCGCTGCAGGTGCATTACGATCCCGATCGACTCTCGCAGGCGGCCTTGGTGGCGATCTTGGCGGAGGCCGATGCTGCGCTTGGCGACCTGCAGGATGCGCGCGTGGCCTCGCGGATCGTGTATTTGCCGCTTGCGTGGGACGACAGCCAGACGCGTCTGGCCACCGCACGCTATGAACAGTTGGTGCGCAAGGATGCCCCGTGGTGTCCGCGCAACATCGAGTTCATTCGCCGCATCAACGGGCTCGATAGCGAGGAGGCGGTGCGCGAGATCGTGTTTGCCGCCGATTATCTTGTGTTGGGTCTGGGGGATGTGTACCTGGGGGCGCCGGTCGCCACCCCGGTCGATCCTCGGCATAGGCTCGTGACCACGAAGTACAATCCGGCGCGGACCTGGACCCCGGAGAATGCGGTCGGCATAGGCGGCGCCTATCTCTGCATTTATGGGATGGAAGGTCCTGGTGGCTATCAGTTCGTGGGGCGCACCCTGCAGATGTGGAATCGTGGGCCCGCGACCGCGCCCTTCGTCAATGGCGACCCGTGGCTTTTACGGTTTTTCGATCGCATCCGGTTTTTCCCGGTGAGCGAGGAGGAATTGTTGGCGATGCGTGCGGATTTCGCGTGCGGACGGCTCGCGGTCCGTATCGAGGAGGGATGTTTCTCGTGGCCCGAGTACCAACGCTTTCTGGAGGCCGAGCGGCCGGGCATTGAGGCTTTCAAGGCGCGCCAGCAGGCGGCCTTCGTGCGCGAACGACAGTCATGGGCCTTGGGAGGAGATGTCGCCGCCGGTCGCGCGTAGCGTGGCTACGCTAAGACCGAGGGTATGCCGGGTGCCCGGCGGGGTGTAAGTCGCTCGGACCCGCCGGCCGCGGCCCGAGGATCTGCTGGCCTATGCGTTCCTATGCCATTTCTGGAGTCCGATGGCTTGTTCGTGCGAGGTATCCGGATTGGGCGGTAGGGACTGCGCCCGCCCAAGCTGAACGGTTAGGGCGTGAGTTTCGTGCTCATCGCCGGCCAAACGGCCGGTCGTCGCGTTGACACTTCCACCACCACTCCACACCTCGGATAAGTCCCGCCCGGCCAATCTCCGACTTTAACGTTCCGCGCGGTCTTGGCAGCCCGATCGCGGCCGCGGGCCGCGGGCCTATGGTCATCGGGACGGAGGACCGTTGGGGTGTGCGAGATAGGCGCGCCACCCGCCCCAGGCGCTGATATCGGTCAGACCTTGGACCGCGTGGTTCTCGGCGAGGAAGCCTTTGAGCGATCGCCCGTCTTCGAGGACCACTGTTCCTATCGTCAAGGGGGCAGGCACTTCCGCGACCACCGAGCCGAAATGGCCGATTGGTATATCCCAGATCTCGACTTCGATGGAGGTGCCTGGGTCGTCGCGGACCAGGCCTGGTCGGGCCGGGGCGCCGGGGAGCGCATAGAGCCGATATATCGGGGCGGTGCGTGCTTGCGCGCAAAAAACGCCGCCACGCGAGGTCAGGGCGGCATTTAGGGGCAGATCGCGCATATGGGCGCCGACCACGATCAAAGGCACGCTCGGTGTCATGGTGGGGAGGGCTTGCGTGCCGCCATCGGCGGATCGTCTCTGGGTGGCGCCGAGGGGAAGGTCGAGGTGACGCTCCAGGGTGTGTCCCAGGGAGGCGAGCGCCTGATCGTGCCACGCGCGACCTACGAAGGTCACGCCCGCGGGCAGCCCGTCCTCGCGTCGCACCCCGGGGACTGCGAGCGCGCAGAGGTCCGCGAGGTTTACGAAGTTTGTATAGAACCCAAGCCGCGTGTTCAGGCGCAAGGGGTCGCGCATCATCTCTTCGATGGTGTACATCGTGGGCGCGGTCGGTACGAGCAGGGCGTCGACGTTGCGCAGATGGTGGGCGATGAGGCCCGCGAGCCGCGCTCGTTCGTGTTCACCGGTAAAGGCGTCGCGGGCCGAAAGGTCTGTGCCGGCGGCAAACACCTCACGCAAGACCGGATGGAGGGCGGTGGGCTGGCGTTCAAGGAAGGGTGTGAGTGTGGCGAGGCGCTCCGCGACCCATGGGCCGCCATAGAGGAGTTCGGCGAGCGCACGAAAGGGCGCGAAGTCAATGGTATCGATGCGTGCGCCGAGGGCCTTTAGGGCGTCGACCGTGGCCGCAAAGGCACGCGCAGCCTGTGTGTCTCCAAAAAACTCCAAGGCGTCGGGGATGGCAAGTCGCATGGGGTCAAATGGCCGCGGCGCGGCCCGCCCCGGATGTTCCCGGGAGTAGGGATCCTCGGTGTCGGGAAAGGCGAGAAGCGCGGCGATGCGCGCGGCGTCGGCGACCCGGAGCGCGAAGACCGAGACACAGTCGAGCGTGCGGCAGGCGGGGACCACGCCGCGCGTGGACCACCATCCGCGCGTGGGCTTTAGTCCAACGATGTTGTTGAAGCCGGCCGGCACGCGCCCGGAGCCGGCCGTGTCAGTGCCAAGGGCAAAGGGCACGAGACCGCGGGCGACGACGACCGCCGACCCGGAACTCGAGCCCCCGGATATATAGGCCGGATCGAAGCTGTTGGGGACCGACCCGTAAGGGGAACGGGTCCCGCTCAGTCCCGTGGCGAACTGATCCATATTGGTCTTGCCGATCAGGACGGCGCCGGCGGCCTGCAGGCGCGCCACGGCTGACGCCGTCGTGCAGGCGATATAGGAGAATTCCGGGCAGGCGGCGGTCGTCGGCCATCCAGCCACGTCGATATTGTCCTTGACCGCAAAGGGTATCCCATACAAGGGCAGGGAGGCCGGGTCGCTTCCGGCACGCCGACGTTCGAGCGCTTCGAGCTCGGTGGCCAGGCGCGCGCGGTCGGCCAGGGTGATCCATACGGGATCTTGGGCGGACAGGCGCGCCACGTAGTCGTAGAGGGCCGCGGTCGTTATGGCTCCACTCGCATAAGCCTGTTGCCATTCGGCGAGCGTCCAGCCGGGGCGCGGCTCGGTCATAAGGAAGGTCTCTCGGGTTGTGTAGCGAAGTGTTTAGCAAGAACGATGCCTAGGTGGCCTATCCGGTGGTAGCCCGCGGTGCTGGACGGCTTGGCGCCTCGCTATGCCCAATTACGGGCATGGCCCTCCTGACTGCGCCAGCATGGGGCGGTCTGCGCGGGCCCGTTTGATCGGGCTTGGGCCCTGTATGGGCGCGGATGACTTGACCTGAACTGGTGCGTGACCCTGTGCGCGACAAGCCCCGCCGTTCAGGGCGGCGAGGATGTCAACAGCCTCAGAAAATATG